>NZ_JAUBUI010000138.1:0-9968 GCF_036705385.1 Microcoleus sp. B3-A4
ACTAATTATTAAATGGAACAGAAAAATAAAAAATAAAGGTAACTTAGTTAATGCAGTTTAGATGTTTGACAGCTTACAGGCTTTCTTACGAGCGCAATTGCTGTTCAAATTAATCATCTCGGATTGCCATACGGTATCCCCAACCAAGTTATAGTTAGGCCTCCTGAAAAAGATTCGGGTTATTTCCCTGATGTGTTGGTGCTGAATCGTGGAAATCTGGTGAACGAAACTTTGTGGCAAAAACAATCTGTCCTCAGTTTGGGTGCGTCGATACCGTTGGTAATTGAGGTTGTGTCAACCAATTGGCGGGATGATTACTATTTGAAATATGCTGATTATGAAGAGATGGGTATCCCTGAATATTGGATTGTGGATTATGCTGCGTTGGGCGGACGCAATTTTATTGGCAATCCCAAACAACCGACAATTTCTGTGTGTAACTTGGTTGATGGTGAATATCAAGTCCTCAAGTTTCGAGAGAACGATCGGATTGTATCGCAAACTTTTCCCGACTTTAACCTCACTGCAAATCAGATTTTTGAAGCTGGTTTAGTATAAGCTGAATTAAAATTTAGGCTTTCGGGCGGGCAGGATGCCCACCCCACAAGAGCTTATATTGCTTAAATTTAATCATTCCGCAAGGCTGCGATCGGATCTAAGCGAGCGGCATTCCGAGCCGGCAATACTCCAGCTAACAACCCGACGGTAAAAGACAGCCCAAAACCCGCCGCGATCGACCATACAGAAACCACAAACGGAAATTTGAACGCTGTCGAGGCCCCAAAGGCGATCGCAACTCCCAACCCAATACCCGCCGTTCCCCCCACCGTGGAAACTAAAATAGATTCCGCCATAAATTGAATTAGAATTGCTGCATTAGTAGCGCCTACCGCTTTGCGAATCCCGATTTCCTTAGTGCGTTCCACAACAGACACCAACATAATATTAGCAATACCGATGCCGCCAACCACCAAAGAAATTCCCGCGATCGCACCCACCATAACCGTAAATAAACCTATCACATTGCTGAAAGTATTAACGATCTCAGCTTGATTTACAACTCGAAAATCATCCGGTTGTGGCGGATAAATATTGTGGCGCAAGCGCATGATATTTTCCACTTGAAATTGAGCATCCGCTAAATCCGCTTCGCCCGCAGTTTCCAACCAAAAACCAGAGATCGCAATCCCCGCTAAAGAATTTCTCCCCACAATCCGCGAAGACATATTTTTGAGAGGAATATACACTCGATCGTCCTGATCGGTTCCCCCTACAGACCCCTTGCTTTCCATCACTCCAATGACCTTGTAGCGGTTTCCCTGAATGCGAATATCGGAAGATAGCGGATTAGCTCCAGGTCCAAAAAGTTCGTCCCGCACCTTAGAACCGAGGACAACTACAGGCTCAGCAGCATTCAATTCATCCTCGTTAAAAAACCGTCCTTCTTGGGGTTGAATGTTCTTCACATCTGGATAGTTTAAATCCGTTCCCAAAATCGAAGTAAATGAATTTTGTCCGCCATAAACCACTTGCACTTGGCGCTGCAAATAAGCCGAAATCGCCTTAACTGCAGGAGCTTGTTTGCCGATCGCCCTAGCGTCATCCCAAGTAAGAGTAGTAGCAGAACCGCTTCCCTGACTGACACCGCCCGATCGCGAAGCGCCGGATAAAACCAACAGCACATTTGTACCCAAAGCCTTTAACTGTTCTTCAGTTGATTTTTGTACACCCTGTCCCACCGAAGTAATGGCAATTACCGAAGATATCCCAATAATTACCCCCAGCATAGTTAAACTGGTACGCAACTTATTATTCCACAGCGCCTCTGTCGCCATGAACGCGATTTGAACATTAGAGATTTTGTTAGTACGGGGGCGAGTCTTTAATTTCATGTTATTGGTTATTGGGCATTGGGCATTGGGCATCGGGCAATTAAAACTTTCTTTCTTCTTCCTTCTTCCTTCTTCTCCTTCGCGCCCTTCGCGCCTTCGCGGTTCAATAAAAAAATCAAAACCCTAACGCAAGCGCGTTCCGCCACCCGGTTGCAAACCCGGAATCCCGCCACCCGATGGATTTTGGGATCTAGGCCGCAATCCGGGGGGGAAACTCATCAGCACTTTTTCATTTCCTTTCAAACCCGATCGCACTTCCGTCTTGTCATCCACCGTCATACCAGTCTTAATCGGCATAAAAGCAGGTTTACCATCTTCTCCACCCGCAACATAAACCCCCGTTTCCCTTTGTTGACGGACAATTGCCGCAGTCGGAACTACCAAAACATTTTTGAGTTCACCAGCCTTAAACTCAACATTCACATTCATGCCCGATCGCAGCATTTGTTTATCATCATTAATAATTGCCGCTTTTACCTCAAAACTTGTCACATTTTGCTGGACGATCGACTGAGGCGAAATTTGAGTAATTTTACCTGCAAAAGTCTTTCCCGCAAAAGCATCGGCTTGAATAGACGCAGCCTGGCCCATCTGAATCTGAGAAATATTAGTTTCTGCTACGTTTGCTACTAATTGATTTTTGGAAGCTAAGGACAAAATCGAAGAAGAAGTCGCCGAAGAAACCGCACTACCTGCGGTAGTGGGAGTCACAAAAGCGCCCGGATCGGCGTACTTGCGGGTAACAGTGCCGGTGAAAGGAGCCCGCAGCACAGTGTCGTCGATCAGCGCTTGAACGCTTTGCAGGCTGCCTCTAGCGGCGAGAACTTGGGCGCGGGCTTGGGCGATGTCTTCCGGGCGAGAACCAGCTTCTAGCAGCGCCAAAGCTTGCTGTTTTTGCTCCACAGCAGCCTGCCCCGCAGCGATGTCTTCCGGGCGTGCGCCCGATCGCGCCAGGGTCAAAGCTTGCCGTTTTTGCTCCACAGCAGCCCGCCCTGCAGCGATGTCTTCGGGGCGTGCGCCCGATCGCGCCAGGGTCAAAGCTTGCCGTTTTTGCTCGACTGCAGCCCGCGCCGCAGCGATTTCTTCAGGGCGAGTACCCGCTTGCAGCAAAGCTACAGCTTGTTCGGCTTGCCTGACTTGCGTTTGAGCTCGATCGCGCTCGGTGCGGGAGTTGTTGACAACTTGCAAAGCAAGGGCTCCGGCATTATAGAGTTCCTGATTTCTCTGAAAGTCTTCCTCAGCTTGGTTTTTCGCGTATTCGGCATCTCTGAGTTTGGCGATCGCTTGGGCAATGTCTTCAGGCCGATTGCCCTTAAGCAATTTTTGTAAATTTGCCTGTTGTTCAGCTAGTTGTGCCTCGGCTACGGCAATATCCTGGCTTCGATTGCCGTTGAGCAATTTTTGCAAGGTTGCCTGTTGTTCAGCCACTTGTGCCTCAGCTACAGCAATGTCTTGGGTTCGATTGCCGTTGAGCAATTTTTCCAGACTAGCCTGTTGTTCTGCTAACACCGCCTTAGCCACAGCAATGTCCTGCGATCGAGTGCCGTTGAGCAATTTTTGCAGGTTTGCTTCCGCGGCTGCAAGTTGTCCGCGAGTTTGGGTAAGTTGGCCTTGGAGGTTGGAGTCGTCCATGTAGGCGAGAATCTGCCCTTTTTCAACTTTATCTCCTTCCTTGACAAGCAAACTTTTGAGCATTCCTGAAGTTTTGGGGCTGACGTTAACCGAACGTTCGGGCACTATTGTACCGTTTGCCGAAATTGTAATCGGCAGGTTCAGCCTTTGGACAGCAACGGTTTTTTCCTTGCGCCTGGTTTCGCGGCTGGATTTGACTGTGAGTTGGCTGTAAGCTGTGTAGCCGACTCCTGCAAGCAGGGAAGCGGCGAGGAGTCCGCTAACCCACGGAGTCAGCTCTTTTTTTATCTGAAAGTGCTTTACTAAGTACATATAAATTAGACATATCGGGCGTCTGTTCAATTTAGACCGATCGGGAACAGAAAAGGTTCAAGAGAAGTCTGATTATGTTTTTTCGGTTGTGCCGTTATGTGCAGGTATCTTCGGATAATTTTCGATAATCAGGGCATCAGCTACGATTAATTTAGAATCTCGATCGATGAGCAACGCAGACATGAGCATTCACTTAGACTTGCGGCCGGAGTTAGAAAGTCAACTGTCTAGTGAAGCTTTGCGGCTAAAACTGCCTGTATCTGAGTACATCCTACGTGTTTTATAGCTCAGATAAGTTCTGAGCAACCCATCTAAAACTGGAGCAGAGCTGGTTGCTTATTGGCAAAGCGAAGGAGTCATCAACTCACCACCTTATATCACCGATAGTCAAGTATATGCTCGAAACCTGCGGCATCAGGCACAAACACGGACACGGACACGAACATAAGAAACGCTATGTACCTTTTAGAGACTGATGTTTTAATTGATATTCAAGGGGGTCATGCACCTGCAATTACTGGGTTTTCTAGTCTTTCAGATATACCTAGTGTTCCCGGTTTTGTTGTCATCGAGCTAATCCAAGACGCGCAGTTGTAGGCATTCCGTAAACTTTCGGGCGATCGCCCCTATAGGCAGGATATTCAAAAAGTTTCTTGCTGTTATCTAGAGGATATACGGAAAGTTTCCGCCTATCTCCCTCCAGGGTGTTTATACCGAAAGTTTCCGCCTAATAAGAAGTTAGAGGTTAGCTAGGAGTCTCAAGTATATGGATCATTACTATTACGATGGCTACCTTATTGACGATATTGTGATACGCCAATGGGCTTATGACGAAAATCTGATTCTTCACCAAGATGAAGACCTTACTCTGGGGAATGAAATTTACTTTCCACTTCTGTTTGAGTTAGCAGAGGACAGAAGCTGTCCGAAATTTCTATATATTATAGAGATAATGGATCGCTATCTTAAAAAAGAAATCCTGTATCAGAAACCGGATGCGATAAAAATTGCAAATCGAGCCATCTCGTTGGCTAAGAAATCTCAACGAGAGGAAATGAAGGAATGGCTTGAGTTATTAAAGCGAATAGTCTGGTATAAGCAAAGAATAGGAAGTGTAGACAGGGATTTAGCGATTCAAATGGGTCTAGATTTGCTAGGCAGAATACTTTATCAAAATGATATTGACATTGTTATAGCCAATGATGAGTCCTGGACTGTAGGTGTATTAACCCCTGAAGGAAATTATCCTTACAGTCAGCATCTAATAATTAGTAAATCGACAGGAGCTTTTGGTTTTCACCCATGGTATTCTTGGTAGGATATGTATGTCAGGAAAGATTAAGTTAATCGTTTTGTCTGGCTGTCTTACAGCCCTCTAACAACGCTTATGCACACCGACCGCCGAGAGCTGATCGGGGTTATGATGCAAAGGTTATTTGGGGCGGGTGATGGGCATCGTTATACCGCAATACGCTTGGGTTAGCGCTTTCCGACCAATTTCATTTCACGAATTTATGGGAGTTACAGACTTGTGAAACGAAGTCAGATTGTTCTTATCTGAACCGTATTGCTCTATAAATGAGGCTTTACGACACTTTCACCTTGCTGCAAGTGTCTGAGAATCACACCAGCCTCTATGGGTGCTTCTTGACTAAACCGATCGAACTTTTCAAAAGTTCGATCGCCAATTTCATACTCAACAAACAGCCGCTACACCCAACTCTGTAATCGCCGCCTCCGGGCCCACCAAAGAAACATACGGTTCTACAAAATATTTCTTAGCAGCATCCCGCGCTTGTGAAGCTGTCACCTGTGCAATTTCTTCTTGAAATTGCTGGTCAAATTTAATCCCCAATCCCAAAATTTCATACCAGCCTAAAACTTGGGCAATTTGCGAATTAGTTTGTTTTCCTAAAGCATATTGACCGAGCATTTTATTCTTGCAAGCTTGCAATTCTTCCTCGCTTAGTTCGGTGTTGGCGAGTCGATCGACTTCTGTACGCAATCCTTCAAAAGCAGTTGCCGTATTTTCCGGCGCCGTACCCATGTACACGACAAACTGAGCCGTGTCCAAGCGCGTCGCGTAGAGCGCGGAAACGTCGTAAGCCAAGCCCCGCTTTTCCCGCAATTCCACAAACAACCGGCTCGACAAACCGTTACCCAAATAAGTATTCAGCAACTTAATCGCTGCGTAATCGGGATTTCTGACCGAGGGTGCGAGGTAGCCCAGCATAATCACTGATTGCTGCGTATCTTGCGCTGTAACGACCGATTCAGGGGAAGGTGACAGAGGGGGGACGGTTAAAGTTGGCAGGGGTGTTAAAGGCGCTTTCCAGGATCCAAAAGTTCGATCAATCAGGGCGATCGCATCTTCGGTCGAGATTCTGCCTGCTACAGAAATAACTACATTATCGGGACGGAAATAGGTTTTGTGGAACTCTTCGAGCTCGTTTCTGGTGAGCTTTGACATAGTAGCTTCCGTGCCCAAGGGAGAGAAAGCATAGGGATGTTCCTGGTACATCGCGTGCCGCAATTGCTCGAAGGCGATCGCAAATGGCTGTTCTTGCTGCGATCGAATTGCCGATATGGCAATGCGGCGTTCGAGTTCCACTTCAGCTTCCGGGAAATTCGGCGATCGCGTCAATTGCGCCGCCAACTCCAAAATCTCCTCAAAATCCGCAGAAACCGTCTTCAAACTCACTAAAAAATAGTCTGTAGTAGAGTCGGCACTCAACCTCGCTCCCACCGATTCTACACGCTCGGCAATTTCCCGCGAAGACAGCCGATCGGTTCCCTTAGTCATTACCGCCGACAGCAAGTGACACAATCCTGCTTGTTCCGGCTGCACGTAGCGACTGCCGGCCCGCAGGAATATCCTAGCTGCAATAATATCTGCTGCTGGATTTTCTGCTGCTAAGACAACAATACCGTTGTCTAAAACCGTGCGCTGGATTTCATTTTTCATTGAATTCTTTGTTAACTGTTGACTGTTGACTGTTCGCTGTTCGCTGTTCGCTATTGGCTGCTGACTGTTCGCTGTTGATTATTGACCACAGTAACAGATACATTTAACCCGGTAAATCTAGGAATCCACCTAAATCTACTTTGTATGACATATGCTTAAAACGATCGTGACTTAATGTAACCATCGCTCTTGCTGTTTTAGTTGCAAGTTTTCTCTTACCTTTTTTCAATTAACCGTCAACCGTCAACCGTCAACCTTTATTAGATTGGTTTGAGTACCACGGCTGTATAGCGTCGGGGAGAGAGATATTGTTGAGCTAGGCGCTGGAGGTCTAAAGGTCCAAATGCTTTAATCCTGGTGGGATAGCTGAGCGCTAATTCCGCAGTGGCGATCGTATTGTAATATCCGTAAAGGCCCGCGAGCTGTCCCGGCGTTTCGAGCGAGAAAGCAAAATCGTTGCACAGCAAACGCTTACAGCGGAGCAATTCGACCTCGGAAACCGGCTCAGACTGCAATTGCCAAAGTCGATCGCAAATCCGAGATTCCACCTGTTCAATATCTTTTGCGTCCAAGACTGCACTGATAGTAAATAAACTCGATTCCCGTTGCAGCGAGAAAGTGCTGTCGATCGCCTCTACTAATTGTAATTCTTCCCGCAGTTCCCTGACTAAACGCGAAGTCCGCCCGTGTGCCAGCAACACCGACAGCAAATCCAAGCCGCAAGCACTTTGCAAGTGTTCAACTCCCGGGCCCGTCCACGCCATCATCAGCCGCGCTTGTTCCAATCGGGGGAGACATAGTTCCTGACGGCGAATTTCTATCAGTGGCGGTTCCGCCTCTGCGGTTAATTTGGGACAATCCCACCGATCGGAAAACTGCTCGAAAGCTTTCCCCGTAATATCTCTGGCCTGTTGTTCATCAATTCCCCCGACTACCACCACAGTCATATTTTCCGGCTGATAGTGCGATCGGTGGAAACAGCGCATTTCGTAGGGAGTTCGCGACATCAGCAGTTCTTCCGTGCCCAATACCGAGCGCCTGTAGGGATGTCGCTGGTAAACTGTTTCCATCAGGGCTTGGAAACCCAGCCAATCGGGATCGTCTTGAGCTTGACGGATTTCTTCGAGCACCACATCTCGCTCGCGATCGAATTCCCGATCTGGAATCGAAGCCCGCAGCAGCAATTCTGCCAGTGGCTGCGCTGTTTCTGCTAAATAATCAGCCGCAGCGTTGACGAAAAAATGCGCGTAGTCGTGACTTGTAGCTGCGTTGGCGACACCGCCGCGATTTTCGATTACCTGGTCAAATTCTCCAGGGGCGATCGAATCCGTCCCTTTAAATATCATGTGTTCTAGAAAATGAGCCATTCCCGACCATGAATCCGGCTCCAGCGTAGCGCCAGCCCTCACCCACACGTCTAGCGCGACCACCGGTGTGGCCGAAATCCGCTGGTGAATGACCGTTAACCCATTATTCAGCTTCCAGACATTGGCTGGGAACTCTAAAGCAGTGAGCAGTTGAGACAAGCTAGTTATTCTTAAACTTTAGTTAACTTCGGCTGCAACTATGGTAGCGCTTTACAGCTCTGCGATCGGGATTAATTGATACAGAAATCATCACTCATCTGCCATTCATCCTTACTCATCTGTTGTTTTTTGCTTTTTGCTTTTTTTCAAGCAGTCTCAAATACTTACCATTTTTTTGCTCAAAAGTCAATAGGTTTCACGGGATATTAATTAATCAGTCGGGAGAAAGAGGATGTTATCAGAATATATCAATAAATTAAGAGATGTAAGAACACTAACGACCTTGAGAGGAGAAACAACAGATGGTAGCTACTCTAGAAGATACCAAGCGCCAAGCGATCGCAACTAAATTAGCAGACATGAAAGCGCTGCAAAACCTGTTGATCGCCAACGAGCAATTGTTCATCAATTCTTGCAACGACTCCGAACTAGCCCAGCGCTTCCGGGATATGCTCGAAGACGATCGCAAAAACTTGGGCGTATTAGAAACCGTAATCGTTCAATACGGAATTCAAACCGAGCCCAAAGAAACCAGCACAAAAATGATTGAAGAAGTTCAGAAACTCATGCAAGGTTCTGAACTCACATTGTTTGAAAAAGTCACCCAGCACGAACTGCTCAAACACAAACAAACAATGGCTGGTTTGTTAATTCACAAAGCTGCTCAAGTAGTCGGCGCCGACATCGAAGCTGCCATTACCCCCCTCAACACAGTTAACTTTGAGAACCGCGCTCACCAAGAACAACTCAAAGGAGTTATGGAAATCTTGGGCGTACGCGAACTGACCGGCAAAGACCCCGACCAAGGCGTTTGGGCGCGCGTGCAAGATGCAATGGCAGCAATGACCGGCATCATCGGCGGTGCAGTTACCCGCAGCAAAGATGAGATGAACATCACCGAAATCATCTCAATGGATCACCGCAAAACCGATACCCTATTTATGGAGATCGCAAGCACCGACGATCCTCAAAAACTGCAAGAATTCTTCGGTCAACTTTACAAAGACCTCAGCGTTCACGCCGAAGCAGAAGAACAAGTTGTTTATCCAGCAGTTCGCAGCTACTACGGCAATACTCAAGAACTGTACAGCGAGCAAGTAGAAATGAAGCAGATGCTCGCCCAAATTAAGGCTCTCAACCCCAGTTCCTCTGATTTCAAAGCCCAAATCAAACAGCTCCAAACAGCGGTTCAAGATCACGTTCGACAAGAAGAAAACGATATGTTCCCTCACATTCGCCGCAACCTGAGCGAAGCACAAATGGAACAAATGGCTACTCAATTCAAAGCAGCCAAAAGCACGATCCAGCAAGAAATGGCTAACATGAAATAATTCAGCAGCGAGCTAATTGTAGCTCTAGGTGAGCTAAAAACTAGCTAAACTGCAACCTATCAATCCCGCTACCCACGTAGCGGGATTACTGTTTTGTGAAAAGTCACCAATGTTCAACAACAAATATCAAATCTGTTAAGCTCCTGTCCATTTAAATTGTATTTAGATGGCGGACTTTCCTGCCCCCCACCAGAGTAAAAGAAACTTTTACCATGCCATTTAAATGCGTAGGTTAAGCTGCTACGCAGCTAAACCGGATAAAATAGCATTGCCTTTATTTTTGATTTTTCGCTCCCATTTGATAACCATT
>NZ_JAUBUI010000019.1:0-87453 GCF_036705385.1 Microcoleus sp. B3-A4
CCCCGCAGCAAAATTCAACGCCCCCGCCGCCGTAGTGTAGTCCGCTGCTGTCCCTGCTGAACTTGCCGAACCGTCAACAGTAGCGTAATTAATCGATGCAGCAGCCGTGCCACCGGTGCGAGTAACGTTAATCGTAGCCACGCCACCTTCAGCCACCGTGTAATTTGGTTGGGCGAACTGGAAGATACTTGGAGCTGTCGGCGTCGGCGTCACATCAAGGCCTTGATATTGAATCCTCCGCACTAGGTAGTCGGAACTATCGGTTTTGGTGGAGGTAGCGAGGTAGGCAGCGGTGGGGCTATCGTAGGCTTTGGCGGAGAACCGCAGTTCGTCAAAAGCAACGCTAGTGGAATTTGCTTGTATCTGGAATGTGAAATTGCCATCGGCACGATCGGCAATGAAAGTCACTCCATCTGAAGACACACCGATCGGTTTTGGAGTGGCAGGAGCGTTGACGCGAGTGATCGTAAAATTGCTGGCCGATACCTCCGCCCCATTATTAAAGAGTTTCAGCAAAGCAACTTCATTGCCTTGATCGTTCACTGTAGAACTTGATTTGGGAAGTAATCCACTCAGGCCGATCGTGGCGCTAGTGATATTTTTATTATCTGCCCATTTCACCTTCAGCACCTGAGATTTAGTGGTGTTGGGGGTGTTGGGGTCATAGTGGATTTCCGCCCGAACTTTAGTGGCGTCGGTGAACCAACCAAGATAATCAGATGCGACACCAATACCAGCGACAGCGCCGTAGCTCAACCAGCTTTTAGGGTTTTCGTTCGTTGCTAACGTGAGGTTGGCGATGGGTTCAGGGTTAGTGTAGTTCGTTTCCACGCCATCAAAAGCTATCCCAGACAGTTGGATGCCTTGAGCCTTGGCGGCAGTAGGCCATTGTGTAATTAGGTCACTGATGCTGCTGTAATTAGTGGTTGTACCCAAAGAACCCGTGATTGAAGTAGCCATAGCTTCTGTGTTAATGATGAGTAATTAAGGATTAGAAGTGACTGAAAAGCAGAGGTTGGGCTTTCTTGTAGCGATCTGTCACTGCAAGAAAAATTTCCTCATACGTGCAGGTAAATCAATTAAAAATGCTTGCCCAATAAGCATTTGAAGGTATTATTGCCCCTGATAAAATGTTGAGTGTAAATAATTACACCTACTTAGACCTATTTACATAGAGATGTTTAACTTTCATCCTCAATGAGTTTTATCCGGAAAAATTGCGATCTTTTTTTCAGCCCTATAAAAAGCGGGTTTTCCACATCTGTAGAGGAGAGCTTAAATCCCAGATTCCGGCCCCCCAAGAGGCAGCTTTCACTGATTCAGCGGGCAAAAGTGAATCAGGAAAGACAATTTTGAGTAAAAATACTTAGAATTTTATATGTCTAAGCATCACCCAGTTGGGAATTTCTGAAAATTGAGGTTCTGGCGTAAGTTAAATCTGATTCCATTAAAAATGCGATGGCAAAAAAAAATTATTGCCGATCCGTAATATGATTGACGATCGCTAAAAGATGTCAAATGGGTTCTATACTACTGCCAGAGTGACAAAATAGGGTTAATCTGACTAAAACAGGAATTATGCACTTACCCTCCTCTGATTTGTCAGCGGCAACTCTACAATAAACTCAGTTCCTTCGCCCACCTGACTGACGCAACTGATCTTGCCACCGTGAGCTTGAACAATTACCTGATAGCACACTGAAAGTCCCAAACCCGTGCCTTTCCCGACAGGTTTAGTAGTAAAAAACGGGTCAAAAATCTTGTCTAGAATTTCTGCAGGAATGCCAGTTCCCGTGTCGCGGACAGAGATTGTTACCCAGTCCGGCTCGCTTTGCCAAGTGCGGATGGTTAATTCCCCCGGTTTGTTCGTTGACTGAAGCGCATCTAAAGCATTGTCAATCAAATTATAAAATACTTGATTGATTTGACTGGCATGACATTGGACGGGCGGCAAACTGCCGTATTGCTTGTCTATTTTGATATGGGTTTTTAGCTTATTTTGCAGCATCAAGAAACTGCTTTCTAAACCTTCATTCAAATCTACTGGTTTTAATTCAGCGTGGTCTAAACGAGAAAAATTTCGCAGCGTCATCACGATCGAGCGAATTCTCCCGCTTCCTTCCCGCATTGAATTGAGCAGTTTACCAAAGTCTTCTCGAATGTAATCGAGTTCTAGTTCTTCATTGATTTTGACAATTGCCTCCGCTGCTTCCGGGCAGGCATTCCCGGCCAGTTCTAGAGCTTCGTTCAAGGCTTTAAAATATTCTTGAGCATGAAACAAGTTAGCGTGGATGAAATTGTTGGCGTTGTTAATTTCGTGAGCAATTCCCGCTACCATTTGCCCCAAACCTGACATTTTTTCGCTTTGAATCAATTGCTGTTGCGCCGATCGCAATTCTTCTAACGCAGCCTGCAATTGCTGGGTTTGAGCTTGAGATTTTACCGCAGCATCTTGGACTTGGCTGTAAAGTTCTGCTTGCTGAATGGCGATCGCCATTTGGTTGGCTATCTGGGATAGCAACTCCATTTCTTGTCGCTCCCAATTGCGGGTATCCCGGCACTCGTGAGCAATAAGCAAACCCCACAGCCTACCGGGAAATTTAGGATTATAGTTTCCGGCTGTTTCGGGGGAACTTTCTTCAGTTCTCGATGTAACAATCGGCACGATCAGATTAGCTTTTACCTGCAAACGGTCTAAGAAATCAACGTGACAAGGCTCTAAACCAGCATTAAAAATATCATTAATGGCTTTGACTCGTCCTTGCTGGTAAAGATCGGCGTAATCTCCCCGGAAACACTTATCCGCCCCCATGTCTCCTAAAATTGAAGGCCAAGGGATGACCATATCTTCAACAACAACTTTTCCTTGCCAGTTGTCTTGAAACTGATAGATGATTACTCGATCGCACTGCAACATTTGGCGGACTTCCCTCACCGCTGTTTGTAGGATAGTTTCCAGATCTAGGGTACTGCGAATTTGGTTGCCGATCAGCCGCAGTAGCGATTCTCGTTCGGCTTGGCGCCTGGTTTTGCTATAGAGTTTGGCTTGATTGATCGCGATCGCCAATTGCGATGCTACGCCTTCTAAAAGCTGCCGTTCCCAATCAGTCCATTCCCGTTCGCGATCGCACTGATGCAAGCCAATTATGCCATTCACTTGGCCTTGGTAGCGAGTAGCTACTGCCACCATTGACTTAATCTCCAAAGCTTCGGCAATTTTTCGGGTTTGTGGGTTTAATCCCGGAAAATCGAGAAACTTCGTCACTGCTAGCGACTCTTGCTGAGACACGACGGCAGCCAAATGCGGGTTGTCAGTCATCGGTACTTTCATACCAAGTTGAATCGGATAGTCCCCCGCGTTGTACTCTCCGCGCGTGACTAAAGTTTTTTCTGTATTTGATTCTTTGACTAAAATGCTCACGCGACTGCACTCTAACGCTTGCCCCAGCAATCGGCAGGCAGATGTCAAAATTTCTTCTATGTCAAGTGTGCTGCGAATTTCGTTATTAATTTGGTTCAGCAAGTTCGATAACTGAACTTGCTGCTGCATCTGCACGATTATGGCTTTTTGTTGGTCTACTTCCGGCAGCGAAAGACTTTCTTCCTGCCTCCAATTTTCAGATTCAGGCAACCGCGAAGTTACTCTCTGCCAGGGGTTTTCGTGTTCTTGTATTTTTAAAGACATATTTACTCAAGAGTTCTACAGTATTTTGATTGAGTCGGGTTTTTTACACCTATGCTTACCCCGCCAACAGCCCCATCGCAGCTACCAGGACTTCTGGAATATCTTAAGACATTATAAAGGATGCAGCCTGAGCAAAGCAATTTTTTGCTTTACAAATATTTATATTTAGCAAGTAAGCGCTCTGAGGCCCACAATACTAACTAGCGCCAGCCATTGAACTTGGTTAGATGTCAAATAGAGTTAGCTTCCCGCTTAACCGAAGAAAATTCATTTAAAATCTATCTTTAGTTCAATGTTTGCGCGCGCTCGATCAACATGGAAAACTCAATTCCCGACAATTTTCGTTCGCCACCAAGAACCGACAACCTTATATCTGGATTAATAGGTAAAGACCAGATTAAAATAGCTTTGGCTATCGGCAATTCCCGGCTGCACTGGGGATTATTTGTGGGCAAAACCCTGGAGAAAACATGGGATACAGAGCATCTCAATGCTGATACTGTTTCCCGGCTCTCCGAGCAGGAAAAGGCCAAATATTTGGTGCAAACAGTAACGAGGTCGATCGAGGAAGTATCTTCTCAAAATCTCCTTTCTCTTCCTGCTACTCCCGCTTTTTCTAGTCCTCACACACTTTCTTTAGTGCCGCTGCCTCTAATTGTGGCCTCAGTAGTTACCCAACAAACAGCAATTTGGCAGAGTTATCCTAATGTCCGAATTATTACTTTAGACCAGTTGCCGATCGGGGGACTCTATCCTACCCTGGGAATTGACAGAGCTTTGGCTGTACTGGGGGCTGGCAACCAATTCGGTTGGCCAGTTTTACTTATAGATGCTGGTACAGCTTTAACATTTACTGGGGCTGATGTCAATAGGTATTTATTTGGCGGCGCCATCTTACCAGGTTTGGGTTTGCAGTTATCGTCGCTAAGTAAAAAAACCGCTGCATTACCTTTAATTAGTTTACCAGAAAATCTGCCGCACCGCTGGGCGAAAGACACTGCTGGGGCAATTCAAAGCGGAGTTGTGTATGCGGCGGTGGCAGGAGTTAGGGATTTTATTGAAGATTGGCGGTGTTTGTTTCCTGATAGCAAAATAGCGGTCACGGGGGGCGATCGCACTATGCTTTTAAAATACCTTACCGCAGCCTTTCCTGATACAGCTTCCGCAGTAATTGACGCACCCGAAGCCATTTTTTGGGGAATAACTCATGAGTTATGAATCATAAGTTATGAGTCATTGTTAAGGGGGATTGGTAATGGCGAATTCTTCTTTTCTCTTCCCTCTTTCTTCCTTACCAATTCCCAATTCACTTAGCAAATTCCCGAATATACTTAGCAACAACATCCGGGACTTCCTGCGGCAAATTGCTTTCCCCCGGACTGACCAATTGCAGTTCGGCATTAGGAGCCAGAGCAGCATAGGATTGACACAGAGACGAAGCGGCGGCGGTATCTTCAGAACCCTGCAACAGCAAAACAGGCGCTTTCAGCAAAGGCAAATTCTCATCAACTAACTCCGCTGTAATTTCAGCCCGCCGCCGCCGGAACAGCAACTGCACGGCAACTCTGGACTGAATCAACTGCTGTCTGAACTTTAGCAATCCGTCAATCTTTTTTTGACTACCCAGCAACTTAGCAATTGGATAGATCGATCGCAGCCACCAAAAACCGAGGGGTGGTTGGCCGATCAGCCAGCTAGCCGTCTGCCACCGCCCCCGGCGGTTGCCAACCTTGAGGCCTTCTGGGGCCAACAAAACCAAACCCTGAACTCGATCGGGATATTTGATAGCATAGCTGGTGGCCACCCAACCACCCAGAGAGTGAGCGATTAAATAAACCTCTCGCAGCTTCAAAGTATCGAGGTATTGAGCCAGACATTCTACTTCCAGGTCGATCGAATAATGAAGATTCGGGCGTTCCGAGTCGCCAAACCCGAGCAAATCCGGTGCGAAGCAGTGGTAGTAGGGGCTCAAATGTTCGATCGTCTTCAGCCATTGACTGCTGTCGTGCCAAGAACCGTGCAAAAATACTAAATTAGGGCCTTGACCGACTTCGTGCCAAAAGATTTGCCCTACAGAGAGTTTGACCCGAGAATTGCGTAGCAGTGAGTACATCCGGTTAAATATTTAGTAATAAAAAGATGATTAATTTAATGTTCAGAGATTGTGAATAAAAGTAGGAAAACATTAAAAATTAATTCCACAGTCATCACAGACCATTTTTGACGGCGAGGTAATTTCCGACTTTTCTCAAATTTCGATGCCCCGCCGATTTACGCCAAAGTTGTCAGGCCTTGAAAATAGTCCTGTAAGTGCTGGTCGTTATCGTGGCTGAGCGCGCCCTCCGGCAGCGATGTGGGCAAAAAAGCCTCTACCTCGCTGACTTCAAGCGTATCCTGAACTTGCATCTTTCCCTCTACCTCTGCTGCCACCACGATACAAATCGAGTGCAGGCGAGGGTCTCTATCGGCAGCAGAATAAACACCCACCAAGCGACGGATTTTGACTAAATCGAGTCCTGTTTCCTCCGCTAATTCCCGGCGCACTGTCGTCGGAATATCCTCTCCCCAATCCACCATACCTCCCGGCAGTGCCCAGCGACCGTTGTCGCGGCGGCGAATTAACACAATTCGCCCGTCAGGCAATACGGGAATCACCGCAGTACCAGTGACGGGATGTCGAAAAATCAGCCCCAGCACAGTTTGTAAAATTTGCCACAATCGACGCATAAACTCAAAAGCTTGTTTAGGAGATAGTAATTTCAGGCCTCCTAGCTTGCAGCTCCGGAGTCTTAATTTTTAATTTTTCATTCACGCTAGAGGTCTGGCAAGTCTGCTAAGATATCCGCCGCGTGAGTTTCTGGTTTGACTTTCCGATAAACCTTTTCAATCCTACCATCTGGGTCGATCGCGAAAGTCGATCGAGTAATTCCCATAAATTCTTTTCCCATAAATTTTTTGAGTCCGTAACAGCCGTAGGCGGTAGCAACTTCGGCGTTTGAGTCGCACAGCAAGGGAAAAGGCAGTTGATATTTAGCTGTAAACTTGGCGTGGGACCCGGCCCCGTCTGTGCTGACACCCAGGACTGAAATATTGCGCGACTCGTACTCTAGGTAAATATCGCGAAAGCCGCAAGCTTCTTTAGTACAGCCTGGGGTATTGTCCCGAGGATAAAAGTAAAGTACAACTCGCCGCCCTCGAAAATCTCCAAGGCTGACGACATTGCCTTGCGCGTCGGGCAGGCTGAAGACAGGAGCTATGTCACCGGGATAAATAGTCATTTGTTCCATTTTGTCAATAGTTTATAGAAATATTCGACAAGAGCGAAAACCTTGCCTCCCATCGGCCCTGCATTCCCAGCGACTTGAATCCGGGTGTTCTTTTTTCTGGGTATTGTACCGTGTGTGCTATGATCGTCATCGGTCTAAAATTGAGTATAACTAGCCAACGTAAAAACTTAACTGGATTAGTTGAGTGCGTAGTCACACCTAACGGTGTTGCGGTTTAGGAAAGCTAAATTTGAAGAAAACCTAACTACATAAAGAGAACTGATCGAGTACGGTAGGGCATACCGGAATTTACGCTTGGGGAGAAGACACCTATATTTTGGCGGGAGCAATCCTCTCGCCAGTAAGTGACTTCGCTGAACCAAGAATCTCAGTCACCAAGAGTGCACGGAGTGTCAACCTTAAGAATCCCCGGGCGTGAAAGCCCGGGGACTGTCAATGTTTATTAGTGAGGTCAGAATGGCTAAGCGCCGCAATCTCAAGAAAGAGAAGGCACAACGAAATCAAGCATACGCTCGCAAGTTTCGCAAGCGGAGAAATCAAGATATGTTCTCCAACAAGAGAAGACGATTTGACGGCGGCAACGGCGGTGGCATGGGCGCCATGAGCGGCGGCGGCAGAGACAAAGACATGGCTGCTGCTGAAGATTAATTGCTGAGGCTATCTGCCGAACTTAGAACCAGAGTGGAAAACACGATCGTTCTTTCGTAGAGATAGCCAGCCGGAATTTGTCCAATAATTCAACGATGTTTAGGCGAGTCGATCGCGCGCAGCGATAAGTGATTTTCTCACTTGTTCAAACCCGGTACCCCCGTAACTATTGCGAGCCGCCACCACTTGCTGAGGTGCGATCGCGCTGTAAATGTCTGTCTCAAAGGCTGGGTGCAAGTCTTTCCACTCCTCAAGTGTCAAATCTTTGAGGAGTTTGCCCCCCGAAAGGCAAGTTTTGACGACTTTGCCGACAAGGTTGTAAGCTTCCCGGAAGGGAACGCCTTTGGCGGCCAAGTAGTCGGCTACGTCTGTAGCGTTAGAAAAGTCTTCCGTAACAGCAGCAGCGAGGCGATCGCCGTTAAACGCGATTCCTTCCCGCAGCAAAATGGTCATTGCTTCCAAGCAACCCTGTACCGTTCTTACGGTATCAAACAAAGCCTCTTTATCTTCTTGTAAATCTTTGTTGTAGGCCAAAGGAAGTCCCTTCACTACTACCAACAAGGCTTGCAAGTTACCGAACACCCGCCCCGCTTTGCCCCGCACCAACTCCGGCACGTCGGGATTTTTTTTCTGGGGCATGATGCTAGAACCCGTAGCGCAGCTATCTTTGAGCGTAATAAATCCAAATTCGTGAGAAGACCACAAAATCATTTCTTCTGACAAGCGGCTCAGGTGTACCATAATCAAGCTGGCTGCGGCGAGAAATTCAATCGCAAAATCTCGATCGCTCACTCCATCTAAGCTATTAGCATAAACCTTGTCAAACTGCAATAGTTCGGCAGTATAATGTCGGTCGATCGGGAAAGTCGTTCCCGCTAGCGCGCCGCAACCCAAAGGCGAAACATTCACCCGCTTGCAGATATCGCCGAGACGTTCCCAATCGCGATCGGTCATTTCAAAATAAGCTAACAGATAATGAGCCAAACTGATCGGCTGAGCGCGCTGCAAATGAGTGTAACCGGGAATTAAAGTTTCCACGTTACGATCGGCAAGATCGAGCAAAACCCCTTGAAATTCCCGCAATTGCTCGCGAATTTCTGCGATGCGATCGCGCAAATACAAGCGAGTATCAGTGCCGGCTTGATCGTTGCGCGATCGGGCCGTGTGCAACTTTTTCCCCGCATCCCCCACGATCTCCGTCAGTCGCTTCTCTACAGCGAAGTGAACGTCTTCTGCATCAACTCCGGGAACAAAAAGTCCTTGGCGGTATTCGTGGCGGATCTGTTCCAAACCATTGACTAACTGTTCGCCTTCTGCTGCGGAAATAATCCCGGTTTTTGCCAGCATTTTAGCGTGAGCGACAGAACCAGTCAAGTCATACTCAATCAATTCAATATCGAAGCCAATACTAGCATTGAATCGGGCGATCGCCGGGTGCAGCGCCGATTCAAATCTTTGACTCCAAGTTTTTTGTTGTGTTGTCATTGCTCAAGCTAAAACTAGATTGTATCTCTCTTGCAGAAGTCTATAAAAACCGATTTGTAGCAAAGACTTTAGTCTTTCATCCGGTTTGTAGCCAGCACTTTAGTCCTCCCTTCCCAATTCGGTAATAAAAAACTCAACTCCTGACTACAAACTTTTTATACATCTTTTGACCACAAAAAACTGAAGTCTTGACTACAAAATTGTGAAACTTTTGCTGCATCATAAAGAAGTGAAGTTTGGGCTACAAACCTTTTAAATCTGTTACCGATACCTTCTTCGACAAGAACTCTAACGAAAAATCCCTTTAAAGAACCAGCCAACAAAAATACCTATAATAAAAGCTCCTATTTGACCAGTCGAAACAAAATTGCTCCAAGCTTTCTGGACATTGGTAAAAAGTTCGTAACTTTGAGCCAAAACCACCGTGGAACTCAAATGAGATTTCAAAACTAACACGTGAGCGACATCGTTCCAATTCATCGAAGTGGTTAATCCCGCAGTAATTTCCGGCATTAAATTAACTATCATGGTGATTTTCTCCTGCTAAAGGTGTTACCCTCAGTACAACCAGTGTCATGTCATCTTCGTTACGATTGCCGATGCCGATAAACTGGTGTACCCGATCGAACAAATAATCCAAAATTTCTTCAGACTGCTGGTAATTTTGACAGGCCCACTGAAAAGCCGAGGTCAAGTTATCCTCATCAAAGCGATCGCCCCTTTGATTAGCAGCATCGGTAAATCCGTCTGTGTAGTAAATAATAGTATCTCCTGGCTGCAATTGCACTTGAGCTTCTTGGTAATGAGAATCAGCATCCAGGCCAATTAACATTCCCTCCAAAGTATCGAGCTGAAGAATCGTATTAGTTGCAGCTTGCCACAGCAAAGGCGGGTGGTGAGCAGCATTGCTGTAAGACAAAACGCGAGTTTTCGGGTCATACTCCGAATAAAACAGAGTCACAAAACGGTGGGAATTTTCCAAATCCGCGTGCATAACCCGGTTTAAATGTTGCAAAATTCTCGACGGCGAGTGGCGGTTCAAAACCTCCGCCCGCAGCATACCCCGTGTCATCGTCATCAACAGGCCGGCCGGTACTCCTTTGCCCATCACGTCGCCGATCACAATGCTCCAGCGGCCTTTGTCGATTTTGGACTTGAGATTTTTAATTAGGGATGGGGGGTGTTCCCCCTCATTTTCTTTGCCGATCGGGTCATAGTCAGCGGGAATAAAATCATAATAATCTCCGCCGACTCTGCTAGCAGTTTGGCAGCGGGCGGCCACGTCAACACCGGGAATTTTCGGACAACTGCGGGGCTGCAGGCGCAATTGAATTTCCGCCCCGATTTCTAACTCTCTGTCTAAGCGGTCTTTTTCCGCCAACTTAACAGTAAGTTCGTCTTTGCAAATAGCCACGGCGGTTTGATCCGCGACCAACCGAACTAATTTCTGTCTGCTGGGAGTCCAGAGATATTGCGGATCGCTGCTAAAAACATAAAGGCGTCCGCGTTCCAAATTGTTGACTAAAATTGGCGCCCCAAACAAATGAACATCCGGGCCCAAATAACGACCGACTTGCAGGTCTAGACTAGAAGTTTGCCCAGAGGTTTCCGAAAACGATCCAGCAGTAGCGCCCGCACCTGCTGTAGCTTGCCTGGTGGCTATTTCCAGCGCTTTTCGCATATCTTGGCACTGCCGTCCTTCCTGACAGTGCAACTGCTGGAACCTGACTTGACCGTTGGGTTTGAACAGCACTAAAGCTCCCCCGTCGGCGTCGGTAACGCGAGTCGCCACCAAAGGCACCAACTCCAAAAATTGGTTGAGATTGTTAAAACTTCGCAGGGCAAATCCCAGCGAACCCAACATATCTTGAACGTTGTGCTGATATCGGTGCAAACGCGCCACCAGTTCTTTGAGGGCAAATACTGGCGTCGCGTCGGTGGAATTGCGACCCGAAGGGCGGTCAGCAGGTTGAGGTGAGGGGCGAGGCAAAGGCACAGCAGTCATTTTAAATTTGTGATTTTCGATCTTAGACGGAGGAGGAATGATTGAGGACTTAGGGGCCACTTGAACAGAAACCCGTTTTTTTTAGAACAAGTAGTTTGGTTTGAGCAAGTAGGTTCGGTACTCGGACATTCATATCAACTTAACTCTGAAATTCTTAAGCAATCTCGTTTATAGCTAAATCTAGAGCCCTCTAAATCCACGCCGCTTGCTTTACTGGGGGGGCCCCAAGACCGCAGCGGCTTCCCTTAAGAAGGGGGACTTTAACGATTTACTGTCGCCCTTCTTAAGGGGAGGGCCAGGGGGCTCGAGAAGACTGTGGAATCAAACAGCAGACTGATACTAAATTTGAGCTTAATTTGACACACTACTGGCGCTTTGAACCCAAACGAGCAAGAACAGGAGAAGGTATTGTTTCTAAGTATTTAGTTTTCACTCGCCACCCGTGGCGATCGGCGCAAGTCCTGCGATGGTAGTTTGAGGTTAAGGATTTGAGATTTTGAACCTCTGTATCCGCCTCCAAAAATCGGGACGACCACAGATATCTGATCAATCTAAAATCTAAAATCTAAAATCTAAAATCGAGTAGGGCTTCCACAAATTCGTAACTAGAAAACGGGCGCAAGTCTTCGATGCTTTCCCCAACTCCAATAAAGCGGATTGGCAGACCAAGCTGCTGCACTACAGCTAGGGCAACACCACCTTTAGCAGAACCGTCTAGTTTTGTCAATACTACTCCGCTTAATTTTGCCGATTCTGCGAACACTTCTGCCTGTCGCAAACCATTTTGACCCAGTGTGGCATCCAAGACCAGTAGAGATTCTACGGTAGCGCCTGGGGCTTTCTTATCTACAATGCGACGGATTTTACTTAATTCGTCCATCAGATTTTTTTTGTTTTGCAGGCGGCCTGCGGTGTCTACGATCAGCAGTTCTGTGCCTCGGGCGCCCGCTGCGGCGATCGCATCAAACACGACAGCAGCCGGATCGGTATTTTTCCCTGGGTTGGCAATAATTTCGACCCCGCTGCGGGAACCCCAAACTTTTACCTGTTCGACGGCGGCGGCGCGGAAAGTGTCGGCGGCGGCAATTAGGGTTTTGTAGCCGGATTTTTGGGCAATATGGGCAAGTTTGCCGATCGTCGTAGTTTTGCCCGCACCGTTGACTCCTACGATTAACCAGATGTTAAAAGTGTCTTTTTCCGGCGCAAATGTCAGGCTGTAGGCGGGATTGCCGGCGGCGGTTTCGGCACAGGGAGCGTCGAGAATGTCGCGCAGGATGGTTTTCAGGTAGGCTAAAGCTTGTTCTGGGGGCAGCACTTCTTGTTTGAGTCTTTCTTGGAGGCGACTGATAATGATGTCGGTGGCTGCGACTCCGACATCAGCTTGCAGTAGCAAAGTCTCAATTTCGGCTACCGCGTCTTGATTGAGCGGGCCTTGACCGACTATCGCCTTTAGTCGATTAATTAAGCTGCGACGAGTTCTTTCTAAGCCTTTCCGCAGTTTTTGCAGCCAAGTGATTTCTTCGACGGATACTTGTTCTGGCCGGCGGCCTTGACTGGCTAAGATTTCTGAGGACCACAGGAAGCCTTCGTCAAAGGCGAAACCGGGAATTTCTTCGATAATTGCCGCTCTCTCGGCTGCGGCTGCAATTACTTCTGGTTCTTCAATTGCGGTTTCTTTGAGGCGTTCGATGCGCTCCATGCGATCGGCCTGAGCTCTGGCCCAAAACGGCAGGGCTTCGGCTGCTTCGCCCTCGGATGCGAGTGATTCGGTTTCTACAACCTCAGTTGCAGGTTCGGCAATTTCTATATTTTCTGCTGTAACTTCTAATTGTTGAGCAATAGGTGCAATGTCGATCGCCGCGGGTGTGGGTTGCAGAGTTTCTGCAATTTCTGCTGGCTTGGCTGCATCGAGTTCCATCGCCTCGGTTGCTTCAAGTGCCGCAGGTTCTGCAACTTCTGTAACTTCTGCAACAGTTGGTGCTGTGGGTGCTGGTTCAAGTTCGATCGCCTCGGTTGCTTCAATAGTCGCCGGTTCTGCAACTTCTGCAACTGTCGCGATTTCTGCTTCGGCTGCTGGAACATCGGGCGCTGCTGTCTCAGAAACTTCTGTTTCTGGTTTTTGCTGTTTTTGAATATTTTTGTAAGCAGCTTTTGCCCAATTGAGATAATCTTCGGCTACAGCAGGAGAACCTTGCTCTGCTGCATCTGTTTGAGGCTCAACTGGTGGGGATTTTGCCGACTCATCTTGCGGCTTTTCGGGGGTTGCCTCTGTTTCTGAAGATTTGCTTTCGCTGTACTGGCGACGAAACCAATTAAATACCATAGGAAATTGGGAATATAGTTATTAGTCCTTAGTTTAGAGCGGATTGCGAATTGCGGATTGCGGATTGCTAATGACTCTGGGTAAGGTTCGCGCCCCGGCGTACACCCTCCGGGTAAGATGCCCACCAAGCACCCGGAGGACTACTGACTAAGGACTAGGGACTAACAACTTCTGCATTGATTTTATCGACTACTCGGCGGAGGACTCCGTTGATGAAGCGATGTCCGTCGTCGCCGCTGTAGCGTTTTGCGAGTTGGACGGCTTCGTTGACGCTGACTTGTTCGGGTAAGCCGAGATATAGGATTTCCGCGATCGCGATTCTCATGATATCTCGATCGATCCGGGCCAACCGTTCTATTTGCCAGTCTACAAGGGCTTCCGAGAGCAATTCATCAATTTGAACACGGTTGGCGCTGACTTTCGTCAGGATTTGCAAAGCGTAGGTGCGGACATCTTGCTGGTTGGCTAGCTGGATCAGTTCAGGAAACTCCATTGCTGAACCGAGACGGTTGATGGCGGTTTGGGTGAGTTCGACTGCTTCCCGCACCATTGCTCTAGCACTTTGTATATCGGCTGCGCGGATTTCGCTACCAAGCAGTTTGTCGCTACTCCGCTGCACTTCGGATGCTGCGGCTTCTAGGGCTTCTTGAACTTCTGTTGTCAGGGTGCGGATGGCGGCGAGGAGAACATCTTGCAGTTTCTTGGCTTCTAAGAGTTCTGGATTCGCCGGCAGTTGGCTGATGCCGAGGAGTGCGAGTTCGCGTGCTGTTTCGCGGGCTTTTTTCATAGTTTTTAGATAGGAATTGGGACTTTAGGAATTTTGGAATTTTTGAGATTGCTAGGCGCTGGTTTAGAGCATAGACTTGGACTTTAGCAGAAAAACTCGCAAAAAACCCGCCCTGAGTCACGATTGTTTCTGGGTAGGTTTTGGACAGATATTATCTGTTATTCGGAAAGTAAAGTTTAGAGTTTCAAACCCCCTAACAATGGGAAGCATCTGAGTTTTGCTTTTACAGGAGAGCAAGCGGGACGCCCACTATATGTATATATGTAGCGGGGGTCGCGATCGCACTCCTAAAAAACGCTTTTTACTCTCATTGAGATGCTCTCTAAAGCTGACCTACAGATTAATGTCCTGGTTCAATCTTCTTCGACTGGGACAGGCTGGTATCTTGATTCGGATACCAAGGGTTCGAGTGTTTTGCCCTTGATGTTTTCGGGGGTTACTGCAATTGAGTTGTTGGGGTTGACGATGCCGCCAGAGATGATGACTTTAAAGGCATCTTCGATCGACATTGACAAATTGACTAAATCTGCCTCGGGAACTATAGCGTACCATCCGGTAGTGGGGTTGGGAGTGGTGGGGATGAAAATACCGATCGGGGATTCACCGGAAAGGTGAGGCGGGATATCGTTACTCTCGATCGTACCGGTCACAAATGCTAAAGTCCAGAGTCCTCGCCGGGGATATTCCACTAACACCACGCGGCGAAATTTGTCGTTTGAGTTGAGGATGGTTCCCAGCAGTTGTTTGAGGGTTTTGTAAACCGAACCGGCTAGGGGAATTGCCTGCAACAGCCGTTCGCCAAAGTCTAGCAGCCACTTGCCGAAAATGTTGCGGGCCATTAAACCGATGACTAAGATGCTCAGCAGGGGTACAGCCAGACCTACTAAAAGATTTAGCAGATTCACCAAAATCGGGTTGAGTCCGTCAAAAGGGTTGATCTGCTTGGGAATTTTGGTGAGAAAATTGATGACCCAACTGGCGACGGTAATTGTCAGCCAGATGGTGGTAGCTAAGGGTATCACTACCAATAGTCCTGCGATCAGGTCGTTTTTTAAGTCTTGTTTGATGCGTTGGAGCACGGCGGGTCAAATCTCCTCGTAACTGGTTGCCAATAACCTGAATAAAGCTGAGACTAAAGCAACTGCACGGGCTTTACTGGAAGTCACCATAGACGATCGTCTTCAATTCTGCTAAACCCTACCCTTTCTGAGGGGGAAGAGTTAGGGATCGCCGGTGCTGTACCTCTATTTTAAAGAATTATTGCAAGTTGGCGCTTGGTTTTAATATATGCAGGCTGTGCAGCAGCTCACCGTATTGTATATTTTAAGACACTTTGGGTCGGTTCAATCAATAAGCCGATCGGTCAGAGGCAGCCTGGGAGTGCAAGTGCAGCGAGTCCAGAGAAAATTTTCTGTTATTTGTATAGAAAATTAAGTGGTCGATCGAGCTTTCTCAGATTTTCGGCTGGGTGGCGCTTCGCTGTACCGAATTCAGGGGAATCTATGCAGGTTGAGTGCAGTGTCTGTCCAAAAACCTATCTTTGGATAGATGCACTATGACATTTTTGGGTATAAGATTTTTTATTCTTGAAGACCGACAGCGATCGACAAGGCAACAGTTGCCTACCCTGCAAGTGTTGCATATTAGGCAAATCCGACAAAAAGTAAAGCAGACAGACCAGCAACTTTGACTGTTTTTGACACGATCGATCTCTATTCAGGAAATAAGGGCAGAATTCAAGCGAATTCGAGTTTGAGAGCAGCGGCAAAGCAATATAGCATTAACTCGGGCATCACTACAAAAAAAAGAATCTGCCAAACGAGGTAGCAGTAGTTAGTAGCAAGCGAGATAAATTACTACATAGCTAGTTGTTTCTAGCCAGAAGCGCGAAACTATTGGTTCAACAGGGTATAGCTGAACTGCTGCATAGAAGCAAAACTCCAGCGGTGCCGATTCCTTGGAAGCAGACGAAAGTTAAGGAAAAACAAGCGTACTAGCTAATTAAGTCAGAGCCGGGATTCACCTCGCGGAAAGCAGCAATAGACTTGATTAGAAGTTAGGATTGAGATATGAATGCTCAACTCATGAAACCAATTGATTTTTACATTTTTTTATGCGATTCAAAACGCAAGATTTTTTTGGGCTTCATTTAAAGCCGCAGCGCGATAAAATTTTGTATGCAATAATTAATATTTAAGTAAAAGGAATTTTTGTGAAAACGCTTAGTATCCTCTTAGTAGAAGACAGTCCCCTAGATGCCGAACTGATTGAGGCATATTTAAAGGATGGCGGGCTCGAATTTTCTCTGGTGTGTGTGGAAACTCGAGAAGACTTTGCCGCGGCGCTGGAAAAACAACGTTTTGACATTATTTTGGCAGATTATATGCTGCCTTGCTTTAACGGGATAGCTGCACTGGAAATCGCCCACACTACTTGTCCGGGAGTGCCGTTTATTTTTGTTTCGGCTACTTTGGGCGAGGAAGTGGCGATCGAAACTTTGAAAAGCGGCGCTACTGATTATGTTCTCAAACGCCGTTTGATACGCCTAGTGCCGTCGATTCAGCGGGCCCTGCAGGAAGTTCAAGAACGGAACGAGCGCAAGCAAGCTGAAGCACAGAAGCAGGAGAGCGAAGCTCGATTTCGGATTATGGCAGATACCGCGCCGGTGATGATTTGGATGTCGGACACTGACCAACTTGGCGATTACTTTAACAAAGTTTGGCTGGAGTTTACCGGTAGAACTTTGGTACAAGAAATGGGTACGGGTTGGATGGAAAACTTGCACCCCGATGACTTGCCAGAATCTCTGGATATTTACCAAAAAGCCTTCAAAGCTGGCAGCGAGTACCGGCTCGAATGCCGCCTGAGACGCTACGACGGCGAATACCGCTGGGTTTTGGGTACAGGCGTACCCCGGTACAGGCCCGATCGCACTTTTGCAGGTTACATCGGTTCTTACATCGATATTAGCGATCGAAAACAGGCAGAACAAGAACGCGCTGCAGCTTTGTTTCGCGAACAAGCAGCGAGGTTGCAAGCAGAAGAAACTGCTAAAGCGCTGCAAGTGGCAAACGATCAAATTACTAACATTCTCGAAAGCATTACCGATGCTTTTATCGCTGTTGATTTAAATTGGAACTATACCTATGTCAACCACCAAGCTATTGAGCTGTTAGGCAGACCAAAAGCCGAACTAATTGGTAAAAATTTTTGGGATATATTTCCCGGGGCGGTAGATTTACCGTTTTACAAAATGGCTGCCAAAGCATTAGCAGAAAAAGTAACGATCGAGTATGAGGGATTCATACCGTTATGGAATAAGTGGTTGAAGATGCGTTTTTATCCTTCCGATTCTGGTTTGTCGGCTTACATCCAAGACGTTACCGATCGCAAGCAAACAGAAGCTGCACTCCAAGCTAGCGAAGAAAAACTGAGAATGTTAGCCGAAGCTAACTTGATAGGAATTATCTTCGGCGATGTAAACGGCCGTATCATCGAGGCCAACGATGAATTTTTGCGGATAGTTGGTTACACGCGGGAACACTTGCAGCGCGGGGAATTAAACTCGATTGACATCACGCCGCCGGAATACCAGTCTCTCGACCAGAAAGGGATGGCAGAGGCACAAGCAACGGGGGCTTGCACTCCCTACGAAAAGGAATTCTGGAGGAGAGACGGCAGCCGGATTCCGGTGTTGATCGGATATGTTTTGCTGGCCCAAAAGCGGCAAGAATCTGTGGCTTTTATTCTCGACTTGACGGTTGGCAAGCAGTTGGAAAGAGAACTGCACGATCGAGCTCAGGAATTGGCGCGGGCGAACCGGATTAAAGACGAGTTTCTAGGAACTTTGTCCCACGAATTGCGAACGCCGCTGAATGCGATGCTGGGATGGGCACAACTGTTGCGAAACCGCAAGTTTGACGAAAAAACGACTGTTCGGGCTCTGGAAACGATCGACCGCAATACACGCTCGCTGGCAACTCTGATCGAGGATTTGCTGGACGTGTCCCAGATTATTACCGGGAAACTGTCGCTGAATTTGCGTTGGGTGGATGTGATTTCGACTGTTGAGGCTGCGATCGATACTCTCGCGCCCGCGATTGCCGCCAAAAATATTGAAATTGTGACGGATTTCGACCCAACTACCGGGCGGATTTTTGCCGATTCGGGCCGGTTGCAGCAGGTAGCCTGGAATTTGCTGTCGAATGCGATTAAGTTTACTCCCGGTGGCGGACAGGTGAAGGTGGCCGTGCGAAAGATGCAGGGGACTTTGGCCCCTGAGGAATCCGCTTGCTGTAAAAAATTGTCGCCCGCTACTGTGGAAATTGAGGTTAGCGACACGGGACAAGGGATTCCAGAAGAGTTTTTGCCGCACGTTTTCGAGCGGTTCAGCCAAGCGGACAGCTCTACAAGGCGATCGTACAACGGATTGGGTTTGGGTTTGGCCCTAGTGCGGCATTTTGTGGAAATGCACGGGGGGACGGTGCAAGCCGAATCGGCCGGGAAGGGAAAAGGGTCGAGGTTTTTAGTGAGATTGCCAATTCAACACCTTCCTGGCGACGGCGGATTTTCTGTTGCCGGACTCGGGGAGTTGGCGATTCCTCTAAGCAAGGCGCGAGCCCCTATAAAGGAGTCTTTTGTCAACAGCAATCTTTCGGGAGTGCGGGTATTGCTGGTCGATATCGACGTGGATTCCCTGGATTTTGCCTCTACCGTGCTCGAAGATTGCGGGGCCCAGGTGGAGACTGCTAGCTCTGGAAAGGGTGCGTTGGAGGCGATTGAAAGGCTGAATCCGGATGTGTTGGCGATCGATATCGGGATACAGGCCCTTGACGGAGAGGCTCTGCTGCAACAAGTGCGATCGCGGATGGTGGACAGGAAAATTCCGGCGTTGGCGTTCACGGCGGTTGGTAGGGTAGAGGAACGCATACGGGCACTGCAGGAAGGTTTTCAAATTTACGTGCCCAAGCCGATCGAGCCTGCTGAGTTGGTAGCGGTGGTGGCAAGTTTGGTGGGGCGATCGAACGATTTTAGATTTTAGATTTTAGATTTTAGATTGACTCCGCGAGCACGGAAATCCTAATTACAAACCAATTTTCTTGCCTTCGAGCGATCGGATAATAGTTCTTAGGACTAAGGCCAACTGGTAGATTAAACAAAAATATGTAGTGGCGCTTGTGCGCTATTAGCTTAGGAAAGAGCGTGCAAGCGCCACTACATACTTAAAATTTAAGCTTTATTTGTGACAGTTGCTCTTAGTCCTAATCCTGCCGAAAAACTTTTTTTATTATGAATTAGACTTATAGATAATTTGTCAAGTCCCAAAAGTTATAAACTTAATTGGGATCACAGTGTGTAGTTTTTGATACTGAGAACAGTTTCTAAAAAGAATGCAAATGTAGAAAAGTTCCAAACCCTGATACTCATCAGTAGTCCGACTTCTAAAATGTAAAATCTAAAATCTAAAATCTAAAATCTAAAATCTTATGAGATTGAGGGACGATCGCTCTTAACAGTCTCTCCTCAAATATCAAGTTCAGCAATTAGCTGCTTAATTAAGCATGACTTTTAGTTACAGTTAACCTAATTTGTCATACCCCAAAAGTTATAAATTTAATTTAAGCCCAAGTTTTTAGCTTTCGATCGGAGGCGCAGGGACGATCGCCCCTAACACTATTTTCTTAAATATCAAGTTCACGAACGAGATGCTTCTTTAGAGAAATATTCGGTCGGCATAAATGCTTCTAACACTCCTCTCTTGCCCGCCGTGCAAGGATTTTTGGGTTCTTGGATGTGGACTGGTCGCCCGCTTCCCACTATCGACGGCTAGATACCAATTGCACCCGGCCGGCATCCATTTCATCCATTAATAACTCTAAAGCCTCATAATCAATATCCGAGATGTACCCCAAACGGGTAAGCTCGTAGTTGATTTCGTTTTCAATGTCAGGCGTCAACTGCTTAATGTAGAGGGCTTTTTCTACAAGTTGACGGATAGCATGAGTTGCTTGCATAGTAAGTCGGAGAACTCCGTACATTTTAATTTTCCTCTGAAGTGTCGAGAAAACAGGTGATCTAGATCAGAACTAACAAGTGATTTTAATTACATTGTTCAGTTTTATTGAACAGCTAGGGCAAAGTCGAGCGCAATTTTTAGAGTTAGCAAGACTAAAGGGGCAGGCATAAATAAAAAATAGTATAGTAGCTTACGTTTCCTCCCCAAATCTTACGCAAAATTTCATAAAAAAGAGGCAATAAATAAAGATTCAGTAAAACTACTGACCAAAACTGGTCATTTGGCCTCAGATTAAGTTAGGCTCAGGGTAATCAAGTAGGTTTAGGCTTACATCTGTTTAGCACAGTAGTTGAAAATACGTAGCAATCATAGGTTTGACATATGCAGACACTTCTTGCCCATAAACCAATTACGGTGATTCGACCCCTAGACTACCTGAATGCAGCCACCTGCGGAGAATTCGGACGGCAACTAACGACAGCAATTTCAGCCCCCGGAGTGGTAGCGGTACTCGTAGATTTGGGCGCAGTAACATTTATTGACAGTGCCGGTTTGATGGCATTGGTTTCAGGCCTCAAGCAGGCGAAAAAAATGGGCCGCAGGTTTAGTCTGTGCTCGGTATCCCCCGGGATGAGGATGATTCTGGAACTCAGCCAACTCGATCGAGTTTTTGAAATATTTGAAAATGTCGATAGCTTTGATGCCGAAAACTCCTGCGTAAAACAACACTGATAGAGCCTCCTAGGCGAGGAGAACAGGCAACAAAACACAGCAAATTCGGTTAAATAGCCGAAAGACAGACGACTGTCGTTGGCGTGTTGGCAGATTTTAAGGTAGGCTGCTTAAGAGTCGCAAATATTTAGCGAGTCGAGCCGTGGCAGTAAAAGTCGAAGAATTACTTACAGCAGACATTAATCAGCCTGCTCGTTATCTGGGAAACGAATTGGGGGCTACGCACAAGCCTTGGGACGAGGCGTTGGTGCGCTGGGTTCTCACTTACCCAGAAGTTTATGAAGTTGGTGCTTCCAATCTGGGGCACATCATCCTTTACAACATTTTGAACGCAGGGCCAAGACAGTTGTGCGATCGGGCTTATTTGCCCGCCCCCGACTTGGCAGCAAAACTGCGATCGACCAAAACTCCGCTGTTTGCCGTAGAATCGAGGCGATCGCTCACAGAATTTGATATTCTGGGCTTCAGCCTCAGCTACGAACTCGGAGCCACAAACATTCTGGAAATGCTGGATTTAGCCGGCATTCCACTAACTTGGCAAGAAAGAGCGACAAATCGCCAAAACGGTCAAATGCCGCTGATTTTTGCTGGCGGGCAAACGGCAACTTCCAATCCTGAACCCTACGCAGACTTTTTTGACTTCATCGCTTTGGGTGATGGAGAAGAGTTGCTGCCAGAAATTGGCTTGATTTTGGCAGAAGGCAAAACAAATAATTTGAGCCGAGAAGCATTGCTGCTGGATTTAGCGCAAATTCCAGGCGTCTACGTCCCGCAATTCTACGATATGGCGGCCGACGGTTCGGTTCATCCCAATCACCCCCAAGTTCCAGAACGAATTCTGCGCCGCGTAGCAACTCCCATACCAGCTTATTCGATCGGCCTGGTTCCCTACGTCCAGACAGTTCACGACAGACTGACAGTAGAAATCCGCCGGGGATGCACCCGCGGGTGTCGCTTCTGTCAGCCGGGAATGCTGACTCGCCCCGCGCGCGATGTCGAACCGCAGCAAGTCGTAGAGGCGATCGAACAGGGGATGCAAGCCACCGGGCACAGTGAGTTTTCCCTGCTTTCCCTGAGTTGTTCCGACTATCTGGCACTCCCAGCAGTCGGGATGGAAATCAAAAATCGCCTGAAAGATAAAAATATTTCTCTGTCTCTACCCAGCCAGCGGGTTGACCGATTTGACGATAATATTGCCGACATTCTCGGCGGTACGCGACAAGGCGGTTTGACTTTTGCGCCGGAAGCTGGTACTCAGCGGATGCGCGACATCGTGAACAAAGGTTTGACCAACGAAGAATTGCTTCGGGGTGTCAAAACTGCGGTCGATCGCGGCTGGGATAAAATCAAGCTGTATTTTATGATCGGTTTGCCCGGAGAAACAGATTTTGATGTTCTCGGCATCGCCGAAACAGTCCGCTGGCTGCACAGGGAATGCCGGATCAATGGCAGGCGGGGACTGAATTTTAACTTGACAATTTCTAATTTTACGCCTAAGCCTCACACTCCTTTTCAGTGGCACTCGGTTTCTACTGCTGAGTTTTCCCGCAAGCAAAAACTCCTGAAGGAAGAGTTTCGGGGAATGCGGGGCGTCAAGGTGAATTACACTGATGTGCGGATTTCGGCAATGGAGGATTTTGTCGGACGGGGCGATCGGCGTTTGGCTGCTGTAGTCCGCCGCGCTTGGGAACTTGGCGCGGGTATGGATGCGTGGTGGGAAAGCTTGGATCAGGCTTACAAAGCTTGGACTCAGGCGATCGATGAATCGGGCCTTACCTGGAAATACCGCCAAGTCGAAAGCGGCGAGTGGAATCTTTTTGACAAGGAAGAAGGAAGAAGGAAGAAGGAAGAAGGAAGAGAAATCAAGGAAGATTTTCCCAATTCTCGGGATCTTCCCCTCTCCCCCTCCTCCTCTCTCCCCCTCTCTCTCGATCAGGCCCTGCCTTGGGATCATTTAGACACGGGAATCGACAAAAACTGGCTGAAAATTGACTTGCAAAAGGCTTTAGAAGCAGCGACTGTTCCCGACTGTTCCTTTGAAGGGTGTTCGCGCTGCGGGGTTTGCGGCACCGATTTCGGACACAATGTGGTTGTGGATGCGCTGCCAATTCCTGAGTTTGCTGGGGAGTTTGTCCCGAATACGGAGCGGAAACAGCGTTTGCGGGTTTGGTTCGGGAAGGTGGGCGATATGGCTTTGGTTGGTCATTTGGATTTGATTCGATTGTTCGATCGAGTAGTCCGCAGAGCCGATTTGCCGATTTCGTTTACCGGCGGGTTTCACCCGAACCCTCGGATTTCTCTGGCAAATGCTCTGCCTCTGGGTGTTACCAGCACTGGGGAAATTGCCGACTTTGAACTCACTGAGCCGATCGATATTGAGAGTTTTCGGGAAAAGTTGGCCGCTAAGCTGCCGGAAAATATTCCGATTTACAAGGTTGAGTCGATCGATCTCAAGGCTCCTTCTGCTAACCAGTTGTTAGAAGCAGCGGAGTACGTAATTACTGTGGCCTCCGCAGGCTCGTTGACAGAAAATGGTGAATTAGGTCGGGAAAATGCTGCTCCTGTCTCCGTGGCTCCTGATGCCAACTGGGAAGCTTGGGTCAAGGCGATCGTCGAAACTGAGGCTTTTTGGCGGGTGCACACTACTAAGTCGGGAAAGACGCAGGATGTCAATTTGCGCGAAAGGCTGCACAAACTAGAACTTGTAGAGCAGAAACCAGACAGCAGCACCTCGGCTAGGAGTGCTACATCGGAAGGTAGAGCTGTCTTGCGCTTTACCGGGAGTTGTCGCAGCGACGGCAACTTGCTTAAGCCAGAACATATTGTTTTCATGGTCGAACAAGTCAGCCAGCAGGAAATTCAGCTTCTGCAGGTTGAGCGTAGTCAGCTAATCCTGGGTTATGGTTAAGATAGGGAAGCCGTGGTGGAATATTTCACCTTCGGCTCTCGATCGGGATGTGTCGTTTCACGCTATAATCGCTTGTTATGGAAGCCGCGGCGGCTCGAGCGCTTTAGTCGCTCGCCACCCTCGTCAACCAGCAACGCGGGCTGGGTGCAAATTGCTTCTGTTCAAGACTTCAAGCCTTTTTGTTGTACATTCACGGGCTAAATCTAGTGCCAAACCCGCAGGAGCGGGGTCTGAACCAAATTTAGCGATTAATTTCGATCGATCGACTGGTTGTCGGTGGTCGGCTTATTCAAAAATCTCACGGTTCAAACCGCAGAGCGGGTATTCAACAATAGATGTTTTTGACGGGTCAAAAAACGGAGATAAGTCCCCGACTTAAGTCGTGGAAAACCAAAAGTTTTAGATTTTAGATTAAAGTTCCAGCTCCCAGATTCATCTGTGGAGTAAATCTAAAATCTAAAACCTAAAATCTAAAATCGACTGACCCGTCAAAAAACGGAGATAAGCCCCCGACTTAAGTCGTGCAGAACCAAAAATTTTAGATTTTACACTTTAGTTCAATCTCCCAGATTCATCTGTGGAGTAAATCTAAAATCTAAAATCTAAAATTTAACATCTAAAATCGACTGACCCGTCAAAAAACGGAAATAAGCCCCCGACTTAATTCGTGGAGAACCAAAAATTTTAGATTTTAGGCTCTAGTTCAATCTCCGAGATTCATCTGTAGAGTAAATCTAAAATCTAAAATTTAAAATCTAAAATCGACTGACCCGTCAAAAAACGGAGATAAGCCCCCGACTTAATTCGTGGAGAACCAAAATTTTAGATTTTAGACTAAATTTCAATCTCCGAGATTCATCTGTGGAGTAAATCTAAAATCTAAAATCTAAAATCTAAAATCGACTGACGAGGTTTTAGGGTTGGCAGGGGCGGAGGTTGCAGTCGAATGCCAAGCTGGGGTATGTTGAGTGCGATCGCACAAGAATTCCACAAAAGTCTAGGCGCTTTCACTCCTACCTACTTTCGCTCAAAACCAGGCCTCAACCACCACGCAAGCGGAGTTATCAGTTCGTAGTGTTAAGTTGTGTGTTAAGAAATTGGTACGGTGTCAATGAATTTATTCGCTGAGTTCAAAGGAAGAGTTGTAAGTGTTGAATTTTGAGTATTGATTTCGCAATTCTCAACTCAAATCTCAATATTGCTAACTCGATAAAAGCCTCCTTATTTCAATCTCTCAGATTTATCTGCTGAGCATAACTCATAACTCTGTAAGGGCGGGTTTAACTACTTTATCTGTAACAGTTAACAGTGAACAGTCAACAGTTAACAGTGAACGGTCAACAGTTAAATTTTCTTCCACCCTGCACCAACTCACAGCTAATAACTCTTCAAGCCACTACTAATTACAGTGAAAGTCAGAGGCACTATGAGTGCGTAAGTGTCTCTAACTTGCTGCCAGTTTTGTGAGGAAATTGAATGACAAAGCAGATAGTTATAGCAGAGCAGCATCGCATTGCTGCCGTCTTTTCAGAAGATCAAATCCAAGAACTTGTGGTAGCCACAGGCAGCCACCAAGTCAGTGACATTTACTTGGGAATTGTTGAAAATGTACTCCCTGGGATAGATGCGGCATTCGTCAATATTGGCGACCCAGAACGTAACGGGTTTATGCACGTCACAGACCTCGGCCCGCTGCGCCTTAAACGCTCGGCAGGAGCAATTACAGAACTCCTGACCCCCCAGCAGAAAGTGGTGGTACAGGTAATGAAAGAACCGACGGGCAGCAAAGGCCCCCGGCTGACAGGCAACATTACCCTGCCGGGCCGCTATTTGGTACTGATGCCCTACGGCAGGGGAGTCAATCTCTCGCGGCGGATCAAGTCGGAAGCCGAGCGCAACCGCCTCAGAGCTCTGGCAATTTTGGTGAAACCGGCCGGAATGGGGCTGCTGGTACGCACCGAAGCTGAAGGGATGACGGAAGAAGCGATCATGGAAGATTTGGAAGTCCTCCAAAAACAGTGGGAAGCCGTTCAACTCGAAGGCGGTACCTCGCGGGCGCCGGCACTGCTCAACCGGGATGACGATTTTATCCAGCGGGTGCTGCGAGATATGTTCAGCGGTGACGTGAATCGGATTGTGGTTGACTCGCAGAATGGAATTAAGCGGGTGAAGCAGCAGTTGATGAGCTGGAACGGCGGTAAACTTCCTGCGGGAGTTTTGATCGACCACCACCGAGAGCGCGCCTCGATTTTAGAATTTTTCCGGGTTAACGCTGCGATTCGAGAAGCCCTCAGACCGAGGGTGGATTTGCCTTCGGGCGGTTATGTGATTATCGAGCCGACTGAGGCGCTGACGGTGATCGATGTCAACTCCGGCTCGTTTACTCGATCGGCGACGGCTCGGGAAACGGTACTCTGGACAAATTGCGAAGCAGCAACAGAAATTGCTAGACAACTGCGGTTACGCAATATTGCCGGGGTGATTATTGTTGACTTTATTGACATGGAATCCCGCCGCGATCAGTTGCAGGTGCTGGAACATTTCAATAAAGCTCTCAAAGCTGACAAAGCTCGACCGCAAATCGCTCAACTGTCGGAATTGGGACTGGTAGAACTGACTCGCAAGCGCCAAGGTCAAAATATTTACGAGTTGTTCGGCCACAGTTGTCCTACTTGCAGCGGGTTGGGTCATCTGGTGCGCTTGCCCGGGGAAGAAGACTTCGCCGCAGCGGTGCGGGAATCGGCCGATCGCACTGTTGCTACGTCGAACCGCGTTTTGTTGAATTTGCCCGAAGGATTGGAACGCCGCAGTTTGACGCCTGTGGCGGCTGCAACTCCTGCACCAGTGCGGGAAGAACGCCCCCCCGAACCTGCTCGGGCTGCTTGGGAACCTCAGAGTCAGAGCGAAAGTTTGGATTTTGAGACCGGCAGTAACGCTTCGCCTTTGGACTTGCTCAACCATCCCAGCTATCAGGATTTGGGGAACGGAACTAGACGCCGCCGTCGCCGCCGGATCGGCGAAGAGCCTTTTGCTCTCCCGGCGGAGGAGGAACCGGTACGCAGCAAGTTGCGGCTGCCGAATACTCCGAGCGCGCCCGTCGCGGATACCCGCTCTGAGTATCTGGCACCCCCCGGCATCCGGGCCGCGTCGGAGGGCTTCGGGCTGGTGAATATGGCGACTGTTGGCAGGCGCGAGGATTTCGATCGCGTGCGTCCGGCTAAGTCTGAGTTGATGAAGCCGATGGTGGAGCCTCCTGAGGTGATTTCGGTGGAAATGACGGCGGAGGAGCAGGATGTTTATGCTCTGATGGGGGTTTCTCCTTTGGTGCTTACCGATCGCAGCGTGAAAAATCCTAAGAATGCGATCGTTTCGGTGACTCTCCCCGGAGCGGCCCCGAACAAGCCGCCTTTCGAGCAGCTCGAATTTGAATTTGAAGCGGCGGCGCCTGCAGAGAATGTTGAGGAACGGGATTATTATCCAGAAAGATCGGTAGTTGAGCCTGCTTTTTCTGAGGATGATGATGAGGCCCAAATTTATGGCGAGAGTTCGATCGACGAAACTGATGATTTTGATCCGATTGAGGAAGCCAGCGATGTGATGGACGAATCCCATGAGCCGATCGAATCCCATGAGCCGATCGAATCCTATGAGCCGATCGAATCCTATGAGCCGATCGAACTCAATGAGCCGATCGAATCCCATGAGCCGATCGAATCCCATGAGCCGATCGAATCCCATGAGCCGATCGAACCCAGCCAACCCAGCGAACCCAGCGAACCCGAGGAGCCTGCTATCAACCGCCGCCGCCGCCGCCGCTCGTCAGCGGTTGTGGATGAGTGATATGAAGTCCGAGGGAAGAGGGAAGAAGTCAGAGGTTCGAGGGAAGAAGGAAGAAGTAGAAATTTTTACTCTCTTTCCATCTTTCCATCTTCCCCTTTCCCCCTCTCCCTCGAACACTCTAGTAATTGCAGGTGTGGATGAAGTCGGACGAGGCGCTTTGTTCGGGCCGGTGGTGGCTGCAGCCTGCATTTTGCCCGACGAAGTTCTCGATGAATTAGCAAGTTGCGGCGTGCGCGACAGCAAGCAGTTGAGTGCCGCAGCCCGGAGTCGGTTAGCCGTAAAAATCCGGGCTGTGGCGGTTGACTGTCAAATTGGTGCGGCTTCGGTGCGAGAGATCGATCGCCTCAATATTTTGCAGGCTTCTTTGTTGGCGATGAAGCGGGCGATTCTTAAGCTGAGTGTAACTCCTGATTTGTGTTTGGTTGATGGGAATCAAAGGATTCCCAATTTGGTGGTCGAGCAAGAGACGATGATCAAGGGTGATGCGCGATCGATTCAGATTGCTGCTGCTAGTATTGTGGCGAAAGTTTGGCGCGATGAATTAATTCTGCGGATGGCTATTAAGTATCCTGAATATGACTTGACAAATAACAAAGGATATGGTACAGCTAAACATAAATTGGGGTTAGAACGTTACGGGCGATCGGCTTTTCACCGACAATCTTTTAGTCCCTGTCGAAGATAGCTAGTTGTAGTCAATAATACAAGTCGGATTAAATAGACATAATTCCGCTCAAAAAAAGCGACTGTTCAAGAGGGTGCAGATTACCATACCTTACATAAAAATTAACATTCTAAAATTCACCCAAAATGTTAAAAATTGAAGGCTACGAGATTCTAGAGCGAATTTACGAAAGCCCAAATTCAACGGTTTATCGAGGCATTCGCGAACAGGACAATCAACTTGTCATCTTCAAAATGCTCGAGCAAGATTACCCAGATCCTGCTGAACTTACCCGCTACAAGCAGGAATACGAAATTACTTGCAATCTCCAAAATCTAGAAGGATTCGTCAAAGTTTATAGCCTACGTGAGTATCAAAGAACTCTAGTCATTATCTTTGAAGATTATGGCGGCACTTCTTTAGAAATGTTGAAGGATAACCCTGTAGAAACGCCAAATATTTCATCTTTACAGCACTTCCTCCACATCGCTATTCAAACAGCAGAGATTTTGGCTCAAATTCATAGTGCCAAAATTATCCACAAAGACATTAACCCTGCCAATATCCTGCTCAATCCAGAAACCGGGCAAGTCAAAATTATCGATTTTGGCATTGCTACCGTCTTCACCCGTGAAAATCCTACCCTAAAAAACCCCAATATTTTAGAAGGTACATTAGCCTATATTTCTCCAGAACAAACTGGAAGGATGAACCGTTCTCTCGATTATCGAACCGACTTTTACTCTTTGGGCGTTACCTTCTACGAACTGCTCACCGGACAACTTCCATTTGTCGCTGACGATGCTTTGGAGTTGGTACATTGCCATCTGGCAAAAGAACCCGTACCGCCGCATGAGGTTAATCGAGAAATTCCCCAAATTATTTCTGATATCGCACTCAAACTGATGGCAAAAACAGCCGAGGATCGATATCAAAGTGCCTCCGGAATCAAAGCAGATTTAGAAAAATGTTTGAACCAGTTACAGACACAGGGCAAAATAGAATCCTTCCCCCTTGGCAGTGAAGATATTTGCGACAAGTTCCAAATTCCCCAGAAACTTTACGGACGTGAGGCAGAAGTGGCAGATTTACTAGCAGCCTTCGATAGAGTTAGCAAAACCGAAAATAATCAGCAATCCCGTAAAGAATTAATGCTGGTTGCTGGTTATTCTGGTATCGGCAAGTCAGCACTGGTATCCGAAGTTTATAAACCGATAACCAAGGCTAGAGGCTATTTTATCGCTGGAAAGTTCGACCAATTTCAGCGCAATATTCCTTACTCTGCTCTTGTCAGTGCTTTCTCGGGATTAGTGCGACAATTATTGACCGAAAGCGAAGAAGAGCTTAATCAATGGCGAGAAAAATTATTAGATGCTTTTGGTGCTAACGGTCAAATCATTATTGATGTAATCCCCGAAGTTGCATTGATTGTGGGCAAACAGCCGGCCTTGCCGGAATTAGGCGCAATTGAATCGCAAAATCGCTTTAATCTTATCTGTGGCAATTTCATTCGGGTATTTTGCTCAAAAAAGCATCCTTTAGTCATTTTTCTGGACGATTTGCAGTGGGCAGATACTGCCACCCTCAAATTTATCCAACTAATGATGGCGGATGCAGATACCCAATATCTATTTTTGATTGGAGCTTATCGAGACAACGAAGTCAATTCTACCCATCCCTTGATGGTCACTCTGGAAGCAATCCGCTCACAGCAAGTATCTGTCGTCAACCAGATTACCCTTGTACCTTTAGCGCAAGAACATATCAATGAATTGATTGCTGATACGTTACAATGCGATGATCATTCGGTTCGATCTTTAGCAGAATTAATCCTGAAAAAAACTGGGGGTAATCCTTTTTTTGTCAGTGAATTGTTGAAAACGTTATATGCTGAAAACCTGCTCAGCTTCGATTTTATCGATCGCACTTGGCACTGGGATATTGTTCAGATTGAGGCGAGGGCAATTACTGACAATGTTGTAGAATTAATGGTTGGCAAACTCAATAAATTGCCGTCCACTACTCAACAGATATTGCGTTTGGCAGCTTGTATAGGTGCAGAGTTTGACTTAAACACTCTATCAATTATTTGCGATCGCTCCCCCCCTGAAATTTTCTATGCTCTAAAAAAAGCCATTCATGCTGAGTTGATTTTTACTATCTCAGAATTAGATAGTCAACTTTTAATTCAACACTATAAGTTTGGACATGATCGCATCCAACAAGCAACTTATTCGTTGATTGACGAATCTGAAAAACAAGCCATCCATTTACAAATTGGTCGCCTGTTGCTCAAGAACAGTTCGCCCGAAACACGATCAAAAAAAATATTTGAAATTGTCGATCATCTCAATATCGGGGTAGGGTTAAGCAGGGCCGTACAGCCCCTACTAACCCATCAACAAGAGCGAAACGAAATTGCCCAACTAAATTTGATAGCCGGCCAGAAAGCCAAAGCAGCGACGGCTTACACTGCTGCGGTTGAATATTTGAAGACAGGATTAAGCCTCTTAACCGAAGAAAGCTGGCAAACGCAGTATGACTTAACCATAAATCTCTATCATGAAACTGTAGAGGCTCAATATTTAAATACCAAATTTAACGAGGCCGAAACATTAGCTGAAGTCCTATTGGAACGAGCAACAAATAAGCTAGACAGGGTAAAAGCTTACGAGCTTAAAGTGCAAATTTATACCGCCCAAAATCAGCCACTTAAAGCAATAGAAACGGGTTTAGAAGCATTAAAATTACTGGAAATTTCTCTCTCGACAGGGGAAGATAGTAACGTAGAGCTGCCAACACTGATGGACTTAGAAAGCTTCCCGCAAATGACTGATGCTTCTCAACTAGCAGCCATGCGGATTTTAATGTCTATTTCTCCGTCAGCTTTATTTGCGAAACCAGGAGTTTTAGTGTTAATTATGTTGACAATGGTTAACCTAACTATTCAAAAAGGTTATTCAGCCTTGGCTGCTTATGCTTATGTTGGGTATGCTGTTATCTGTTCGGCAAAAGGCAACATAGAAACTGGATATCACGCCGGAAAATTGGCACTAAAGCTAGTAAATATATATCATGCTACAGAACTAAAAGCCAAAGTTTATAACTTATTTTGTTCTTTCGTTAAACACTGGAAAGACCCCGAAAAAAGTAGTCTTTCTCTGCTCCTAGAGGGAAGTAAAAGCGGACTGGACACAGGAGACAATGAGTACGCCTGTTATTGTATTAAAGCTTATTGTGTCACCCTATTTTTGACGGGAGAAGGACTAGAATCTGTCGCCTCAAAAATGCAGCAATCCTGCGAACAATTATGGAAGCTTAAACAGGAATATGCTTTGTACCAGACTAATATCTGGCGGCAAGTTACCTTAAATCTTTTGGAAACAACTGCCACCCCATCTCGTTTGCTGGGCGAAAGCTTTAACGAGGAGGAAATAATGCCCCGTTTGCTAGCTACGAATAACCGCACGCTGCTTTGTCTGGTTTACCTCGCCAAACTAAATCTTTCTTACTTATTCAAAGACTATGCCGGGGCCGTAAAAAATGCGATCGCCGCCGCAGAATACATAGATTCTCTCATGGGATTTATGTATGTTGCTCTGCATAACTTCTACTATTCTCTTGCCCTGCTCGCTCAGTATTCTCCCCAACTCATGGAAAACTTGGAGCGAGTCGAATTTAACCAGAAGCAAATGAAGCAATGGGCAGAGCTTGCCCCGTTCAATTTCCAGCATAAATACGACCTAGTAGAAGCAGAAACAGCGCGAGTATTGGGAGATAATTGGCAAGCAGCAAAACTTTACGATCGAGCGATTAAAGGAGCAAGAGACAGCGGATATATTCAATATGAAGCTTTAGCCTATGAGCTAGCAGCAGAATTTTATCTGGCAAGCGGTATGGAGGAGATTGCCCAAACCTATCTCAAAGGAGCACACTACGGCTATACTCGCTGGCAAGCTAGGGCAAAAGTTGAGAATTTAGAAGCAAGATATCCACAATTACAGGCTAAATCTGCGGCGAATATTGGTAAAAATACAGGCACGAGCCTCGCCACTTCTCAGACTACTACAGGAGCGGGTACAGCTTTAGATTTAGCGACAGTTATCAAAGCTTCTCAAGCCATTGCTGGTGAAATTGTGCTAGAGAAATTACTCCGAAACTTGATGAAAATTATGATTGAGAATGCTGGCGCACAGGTGGGCTACTTGTTATTGGAATCTCAGGGTAAACTACTGATTGAAGCATCCGGTGCAGTTGATTGCGACAGCATCAATTTATTGCAGTCAATCTCATTAGAAAGCAGTAGTTTACTGTCACTATCAGTGATTAATTATGTAAGTCGGACTCACAAAAATGTTGTTTTAAATGATGCTACTCGTGAAGGTAAATTTACTAATGACACTTATATCAAGGCACATAAAACTAAATCAATCCTCTGCGTTCCTCTGCTCAAACAGAATCAGCTTATTTCAATAATTTACTTAGAAAATAACCTGGTAACAGGTGCATTTACTCCCGACAGAGTAGCCCTGTTAAAAGTCTTGTCCTCGCAAGCTGCCATCTCGATCGAAAATGCCCAACTCTATACCAACTTAGAAGCAAAAGTAGAAGAACGCACTCAAGAATTATCACAAGTTTTAAACAATCTCGAAGCCACCCAAGAAGGATTGATTCAATCAGAAAAAATGGCAGCTTTAGGACAACTGGTCGCCGGAGTTGCCCACGAAGTAAACACTCCCCTGGGTGCAATTCGCTCCTCGGCAGGAAATGTTTCTAAGTTCTTGAATCAAACTTTAGAACAGTTGCCCGCACTTTTTCAATCTCTCTCTCCAGAAGAAGCACAGGATTTCTTGAGTTTACTTCAGCGTTCTCTCCAACAAGAAGCAAGCTTATCAACAAAAGAAGAACGCAAATTAAAGAGAGCTTTGAGAAGCAAACTGGAAGAATTAGAGATTGATAGTGTCGATACCGTAGCCGATCGCCTAGTGATCATGGGGGTTTATGATGAAATAGATGCCTTTGTCCCTTTGTTGCAAAGATCCGATAGTTTATATCTCTTAGAAATCGCCTACAAACTTTCAGAATTAAAAAGAGGCATCGCTACTATCAACACAGCCACAGACAGAGCATCAAAAGTAGTTTTTGCCTTAAAAACTTATGCCCGCTACGAACAGTCTGGCGAAAAAACAGCAGCCAGTATTACAGAAGGTATTGAAACAATCTTAACCTTGTATCAAAATCTCCTCAAACAGGGAGTGGAGGTGATCAAAAACTATGCCGAAATCCCGCCGATACTGTGCTATCCAGACGAACTTAATCAAGTTTGGACGAATTTAATTCACAATGCTTTGCAAGCAATGGATTATCGAGGCACGCTAACAATTGAGTTAACGACTGAAGATGACCAGGCTAAGATTAGCATTAGCGACAGCGGTCACGGGATATCAGAAGAGATAAAAGCGAAAATATTTGACCCGTTTTTTACTACTAAATTGGCAGGAGAAGGCAGCGGATTGGGACTAGATATTGTCAAGAAGATTGTTGAGAAACATCAGGGAAAAATTGAAGTGGAATCAATTCCGGGCAAAACTACATTTAATGTTTTCCTGCCAATGAGCGCTGTATAAGCAGGTCAAGGAGTTGGCAAACGATATAAGGTAGTAAGCGGGTCGGATTTTGCTTGGTTCCGCCTAAGCTGCAATCTACCCCATTGATAGGATTTCAAAAGTTAAAGCGTTTTGAGGCCCATAACTCCGATCGCATAGAAAACGGATGTAAAACAGCAGTACGATGCGTTATGCTCAGCTAAGCTGCTACGCATATAAGTTTCTGGGTGTCGGTGACTGGGCGGAGGGGGAGAGGATGGGCGCTCAGTTGACTTGTGGCCCCGCCCAAAAACGGATACAAGCCCCGACAGGATTCGTGGACAGGCAAAAATTTTAGACCCTTGCTCAAGCTCCAGATTCATCTGTGGAGTCAATCTAAAATCCTTCGACTGAGCGCTCACGCCAAAGTCTAAAATCTAAAATTTTAAATGGACTGACATCTTAAGATAAGATGGGTTCTACTAATATACTTTACTACTTTGACTACTTTTGCTACTAATAACAATTAAAAAGGAGAAAAAATAGATGTCGAAACCAGTTATTTTGTGCGTTGACGATGAGAGAATGGTATTAGACAGTCTCAGGACGCAGCTAGCAGCAGAATTTGGGAATGCCTACACCTACGAAGGAGCAGAAGATGCTGAGGAGGCTTTAGAGGTAATCAGCGAACTCTATGACGAAAAAATTACCCTTATTCTGATTATCTGTGATTGGTTAATGCCCGGGATTAAGGGAGATGAGTTGCTGATTCGCATTCACCAAAACTACCCCCATGTTATAAAAATTATGCTAACAGGTCAAGCCGATCAAGTGGCAATTGACCGAGCAAAAAAACAGGCTAACCTCCATTCTTGCTTATCTAAACCTTGGTTAGAATCCGAGTTGCTGGAAACTATTAAATCTGGTTTATCTAAACTATGAGTCAACAGGTAATTATCTGTGTGGATGATGAAAAAACTGTACTCAGGAGCCTCAAAGCAGAACTGCAAGAGGCTGTTGGCAATGATTATATAATCGAAATTGCTGAAGCTGGGCAAGAGGCCTTAGAGTTAATTGAAGAATTGCTAGAGGATGGGGATGAAATTCCTTTAATTATTTCCGACCACATTATGCCTGACATGAAGGGAGACGAGCTGTTGAAACAGGCTCATATAATTTCGCCTAAAACTATAAAAATTATGCTGACGGGGCAAGCAGATATTGAGGCGATAACCAATGCTATCAACTCTGCAAATTTATATCGTTATATTACCAAACCTTGGCAAGCTGAAGATTTGAGATTGACGGTTAGAGAAGCGCTAAATAGTTATCTTCAAGATAAACAACTGGCACAACAAAATGCCCAACTACAGCAAATGAATCAGGAGTTGGTAGAGTTCAACTGCGAGCAAGCGGTACTGATTGCTAAACTCCACGAAAACGAAAATCGCTTGACACAGTTTTTGGAAGCAATGCCGATTGGTGTGGGTGTGCTGGATGCGGACGGCAAACCTTACTACATCAATCGGAAAGCAAAAGAGATATTTGGTAAAGGAGTTGTGCCGGATACGAATTCCAAGCAATTGTCAGAGGTTTATCAACTCTATCAAGCAGGCACAAATCAAAATTATCCTACGGAGAATTTACCCAGCGTGCGCGCGTTGAAGGGGGAAAGTGCTACGGCTGACGATGCCGAAGTTCATCAAGGCGACAAGATTATTCCCCTAGAAATCTTCGCTACTCCAATCTACGATCAACAAGGAAATATTGTTTATGCTATCACCACTCTTCAAGATATCACCGAACGCCAAGAAGCTGAGGCAGAACGCCAAAAGTTCATCGAGGATCTCTTTGAGGTCAATTGCAATTTGGAACTTTCACTGGATGCAGAATTAGAAATTGCGGAGGCGACAAGTCGCTTTGTACCCAAAGAGTTGTTAGCTTTTTTGGGATGTGACAGTATTGTTGATATTAAATTGGGAGAAGCGGTGGAGTTGGAAATGTCGGTTTTGTTTTCTGACATCCGCGATTTCACTACTCTTTCGGAACAAATGACACCCACAGAAAATTTCAAATTTATAAATTCTTATCTGAGTCGAATGGAACCGCTGATTGTGGAAAATCAGGGGTTTATTGATAAATATATTGGTGATGCAATTATGGCTTTGTTTAGCGAGGGGGCGGATGATGCTTTGAAAGCGGGAATTGCCATGCTGCATACTCTTGCTGAATACAATCGAGATCGCGCTTCTGTGGGTTATGTGCCGGTTCAGATTGGGGTGGGAATCAATACTGGTTCTTTGATTCTGGGTATAGTGGGCGGAAAAAGCCGGATGGACGTTACTGTGATTAGCGATGCGGTTAATTTGGCTTCTCGGATTGAAAGTTTGACGAAAAATTATGGGGTATCGCTGTTAATTACTCAGCAGACTTTCGATCGCTTGACAAATCCTGCTGATTATGCAATTCGGGTAATTGATAAAGTTCAGGTTAAGGGTAAGTCTGAATGGGTGACTGTTTATGAAGTTTTTGATGCGGATGTGCCGGAAGTTAAAGCGGGGAAGTTAGCGACTCTGCAACTCTTTACTGAGGCTTTGTGTTTGTACAATATGAATAGTTTTAGGGAAGCTGCGGGACTTTTTGCGGATTGTTTGCGGCAAAATCCGGGGGATAAGGTGGCTGAAATTTATTTGGAAATGTGTAATTAAGGAAGAAGGAAGTTCGGCAACGGATTCGCTTGACGGATGTAACGGATGGCAGCAAGAAGTAATAAAAGCTAGGGTTGGAGCAATACATAACTTATGCAAAATTTCTATATCTAGGACTCCATTCACAGCGTACCTTACCGCTTTAGTGCGATCGAGTTTTATGAGAACTTTAGTCCTCACTACAAACCGCGACTCGTTATCGGAGAAGCGATCGCCCCGATCGCACTTTAGGATTGTTCGATCGGTTGTCCGGTCGGTTGTTCGATCGGCAATTCTATGATAAACTCAGCTCCGTGGCCGAGTGCAGACACGCAGCTAAGTTTGCCACCGTGTTCTTGGATAACTTTGTAGGAAATTGACAGGCCTAAACCGGTGCCTTTGTCGGCGGGTTTGGTGGTAAAAAAAGCCTCGAATAACTGCTGGGAAACTTCTTCTGGCATACCGGGGCCGTTGTCAGAAATCCTAATTACAGCATTGGAGTTTTGGACTTCTGTCCTAATTTTAATCTTGCTGCGGTTAGCTTTGACTTCGCCAACTGAACGCCCTTCGTTGTATTCCTCGATCGCGTCGATCGCATTTCCGATCAAATTCATAAATACCTGATTGATTTTGCCGGCATAACACTCAACCAAAGGCAAGTTTCCATAGTCCTTAATTACCGCAATTTCGGGATAGTTGCCTCTGGCTTTCAGGCGGCTTTGCAGGATCAGCAATGTTCCTTCAATGCCTTCGTGCAGGTTAACTTTGCTCATTTGAGAATCGTCTTTGCGAGAGAAATTTCTGAGCGATCGCACAATTTCCCGAATGCGATCGGCCCCAACCTGCATCGAAGACATCGCTTTCGGCAAATCTTCTAGCAGAAACTCTAGCTCGATATCCTTAATTTTATCTTGAATTGCTGCCGGCGGCTGCGGGCAGTGCTGCTGGTACATATCGAGCAAATTCAGCAAATCTTCCGTGTAGTGGCCGACGTGAACGAGATTGCCGCAGACGCTGCTAACGGGATTGTTAATTTCGTGAGCAACACCAGCTACCATTTGACCGAGAGTAGACATTTTTTCAGTATGAATTAATAATGCTTGAGTTTGCTGCAACTCGTGCAAAGTATTTTCGAGCTGAACTTTTTGTTGGGTTAACTCTGTTTGCGATCGCCGCAAAGCTTCTTCACTGCGTTTCTGCTCGGAAATATCAGTAATTAACCCTTCCAAAGCTATCAATTCTCCTGACTCGGAAAACACTCCCAAGCCTTGCTCCCAAACCCATTTTAATTCGCCGTTTTTAGAAGTAATTCGGTAATTTAGCTGATAGGGTCGATTTTCTTGCAAGGCAACTTGCACGGCATTCCACAAATTCTCGCGATCGTCCGGGTGAGTCAATTCCGATATAGAAACTTCCCGGGTGCCGGTAAATTCTTCAGGAGAATAGCCGGCTAACTTATAGCAACCTTCGCTGACAAACTCCATACTGCGATCGGCATCGTTGCGAAAACGGTAGGCCATCCCCGGCAAATTGCTCATCAGCGTCGCCAAAGCCCGCTGGCTTTCCCGTAGGGCTTCTTCGGCGTGTTTGCGATCGGTAATATCCGTCATCACCCCCAGCATACATAGTTCGCCGTCCAAATTAATCAATTCCGCTGAGAGCAAACACACCACCACCGATCCCGACTTCATCCGAAACTCGCACTCCTGATTGCGAACAACACCTTGTTCGTGCAAACTTCGCCTAAAATTAACTCGGTCTTCAGGCCTTACCCAAATATTTAACCCCGGTACTGTATTCCAGGTCGTTTCTTCTAAATCATAACCAGTCATCGACAAAAAACTATCATTAACTTCAATAAAACGACCCTCTGCAAAAGTAGTAATTATCATGGGATCGGGACTCGATCGAAAAGCCTTAGAAAACTTTTCTTCCGATAACCTCAACTTTTTAATAGCCTCTTCCAACTGACTTGTCCGCTCTTTAACCCGGCGTTCCAATACTTCATTAGCCTGCTTCAGGGCCTCCTCAGCCTGCACCCGATAAGTGATATCGCGCACCACGCCTTGCAGCCCCATTTTGCCGCCAATATCCATAGAAGTTAGCAGCACTTCCGCCGGAAACTCAGAACCGTCCAAACGGCAGTGCCGCCAGTCAAAACGGCAATTTCCCGAGCGCACAGCCGTATTAACTCGCTCTTGATAAAGACTCATAGAATCTTGTGCGTCCGGTTGCAATGGCGGGCTAAATTCTGCAGGGTGCTTGCCGCAAAACTCCGATTCAGCGCTGCATCCAAATAACTTTAAAGTAGCCGGATTGCAATCCAAAAAACCCTCTTCGTCTAGCAGCATTACCGCATCAGTCGTCGATTCGTACAAAGTGCGAAACTTTTTTTCCGACGCCTGCAAAGAAGCAATCAATTGCATCTTTTCCTCAGCCGCCCGCTTTTGCTCAGTAATATCCTGCATTACTTGAGAAAAGCCCTTCAACTTTCCCCTTTCATCCCGCAAAGGAGTAACAATAATATTCGCCCAAAATCGCGATCCGTCTTTGCGAAGCCGCCAGCCTTCATTTTCGTATCGACCTTCTGCCACTGCCCTGATTAATTTTTCTTGGGGCTTGCCAATTTCAAGATCTTGTTTCGTGAAAAAACACTCCGAGTTATTACCCACTATTTCATGAGATTTGTATCCAAAAATGCGTTCGGCACCCGAATTCCAGCTAGCTACATACCCCTCAGTATCTAACATGAATATAGCGTAATCCTTAACGCCTTCAATTATTAAGCGCAGCCGTTCTTCGCTTTCTCGAAGTGCAGATTCTGCTTGCTTGCGCTTGGTGATATCTTCTACAAAACCTTCGTAGTAGAGCAATTTACCCGTTTCATCGCAGACAGCCCGCGCATTTTCAGCGATCCAAATTATTGTTCCGTCTCGGCGATAAATCTGCGACTCAAAATCCGATACGATGCCCTGTTCTTGCAAAGCAGAAACAAACTGATCGCGCCGATCTGGATTGACGTAAAGCTGATCGCTGATATCAGTCAGACAGCCCATCAATTCTGCGGCAGAACTATATCCGTAGATGCGAGCCAAAGCTGGGTTAGCGCTGATGTAGCGACCGTCTTGGGTTGTTTGAAAAATGCCCGACACCGCATTTTCAAACATACTATAATATTTTGCTTCCATTTGGTGCAGTGCCTCCGCGACATTCAGGCATTCTATCGATTTATTTCCTAATTTTTGATTTCCCACTTGTGAATACCCTGCTCTTGTGTGTGACTTGAATATTTTTGGTCTACCGCCTGTTAAAATTGAGCCGTTTGTTAGACTGAAATATGGTGTGTCGCAGCCGGAGACGAGTGTGTTTATTCCTCTGTCCTACGGGGCTGTTAGTTGTTAGTGGTTGCTCCAGAAAGTTTAGTTGAGCGGGTATTTATTTGAGGCTTGACTGGCTGTCACGATCGCATTGGCCCAACGATCTGCCTGCGATGCAGGTGTTCTAGCAAAACCCGTTCCTTGAAATCTCCCTGGATATATTAGCAGTTGAATACCCTGAAATAAGTTAGTAGCAAGGATGTTGTTACAATAATAAAAGGCAGCGACTCCTACAACCGCAAGACTCTATTTTTAGGATTTGGGTGAGAGTACGATCGACTCTTACCCGAGGCAACTAACCCGCCTGCAAGAGCTAAACGCTCGCTGTCCTTGCTGTCAGTCGATTGGAGATTTTAGATTTTAGATTAAAGAAGTGACTCCACAGATGAATCTTGGGCTCCCTAAGTTCTAAAATTTTTTGGTCTCCACAACTTTTGTCGGTAACTTTTATCGGTCTTTGGGTGCTCTGAGTTACTGTTAAGTATTATTGCTGATAGATAATACAGCAGACTGCTGGCAGTTGTACGATCAGGGGTTTGTATGTAAAGTTGGCACAACAATAGGGTAATTGTTGTATCAAAAAATTCATATTCTGCTGCTGCGGGCGGAAAAATTCTGTAGCGGTGCTGGCATTTGGGCAAAAATCTGGGCCCGATCGCGCAAAATGTGGTCGGCAAGTCTGGTAAAATCCCGATCGATTCTCGGTTTGGCCGCAAAGCTCGATCGGGCTAAATTTGACTAGAAACTAATAAATGACAGATTCTCCTCTCCTAGCAACGCCAGAGTTATCCCCTGCTTCAACCCTGACGGCGGATTCTCCTGTGTGGCCAGCCCTCCTGCAACAACTATTAGACAGACAATCTCTCTCACGCGCCCAAGCAGCCGACTTGATGCAGGGATGGCTAGCCGAAGCTATTCCCCCCGTCCTCTCAGGAGCCATTTTAGCGGCCATCCAAGCCAAAGGCATCTCTGCTCCAGAATTGGTAGGAATGGCTCAGGTATTGCATTCTCAGTCGCTTGCAGGCGACTCGGAGAGCGTTGTCAATCCCAAATCCTCAATCTCCAATCTCAAATTAATTGATACTTGCGGCACCGGCGGCGACGGCGCTTCTACGTTTAACATTTCCACTGCTGTAGCTTTTGTGGCCGCCGCCGGCAAAGTTCGAGTCGCGAAACACGGAAATCGCTCCGCATCGAGCAAAGTGGGTTCTGCTGACGTGTTGGAAGCACTGGGAGTCAACCTCAACGCCGATCCCGCGAAAGTGAGAGCTGCGGTAGACGAAGTAGGGATTACCTTTTTATTTGCTCCTGGGTGGCATCCCGCACTTAAGGCTGTAGCGTCGCTCCGGCGCACTTTGAAGGTGCGGACTGTTTTTAACCTTTTAGGGCCCCTTGTCAATCCTATGCGCCCTACAGGGCAGGTAATCGGGGTGTTCGATCCTAGTCTGGTATCAACTATTGCTCAAGCTTTGGGCGAGTTGGGGACTGAGTTAGCTGTAGTCGTTCACGGCAGAGAAAAATTGGACGAGGCGGGGTTGGGTGATGTGACTGATTTGGCCATTTTGTCGGATGGCAAAGTGGAACTGACTACTTTAGACCCCCAAAAGGTAGGATTGACACCAAGTGCGATCGGCTCGTTAAAAGGCGGAAATGTTGAGGAAAACGCCGAGATTTTGCGGAACGTTTTGCAAGGCAAAGGTACGCCCGCACAAATGGATGTTGTAGCTTTGAATGCCTCTTTGGCTTTTCAGGTGGGAGGTGCAATTCCTATGGGTTCCCACGCAGCAGGAGTTTCTCTGGCTAAGGACATTTTATTGAGCGGTGAATCTTGGTTGAAGTTGCAGCAGTTGATTGAGTTTTTGAAATGAAGGAAGAGGGAAGTTCGGCAACGGATTTTGCAACGGATGTAACGGATGTAACGGATGGAAGAAGGAAGAAGGAAGAAGGAATTTTTTGTTTTAACTAACCCACAAGAAAAATTATTTAATTTTCAATTTTTCTTTACTTCTTCCCTCTCCCTTCTTCGTTCTGTTTAAGACCGCGATCGAAATTCAATCACATCTTGCTTAATAGTTATGTCTTTATTGCCAAAAAAATCCTGTCCTAGCAGTCCGATATCTAGCGACGGCGAGATGGCAACAACTACATTGTTAATAGCCAGACCCCCAGCTTCAACAGAAGTCAGGCGACCGAGGGGAAAAGTAGCCACTCCGTTGGGAGTTTGTGCTTGCACTGTTCCCTGGAGAACAACGCCCAAGGCTTTAGCCATTGCTGGTGTAATTACTGTGCCACTAGCTCCAGAATCTACCATCATCTCGAACTTTTGTTTGCCGTTAAAAGTGACTTCTATGACGGGGATATTAGCCTCTCGGCGTTTGATTTTTGCCTGAAACACTCCCGACTTTGCCACCGCCGAAGTGGTGGGAGTCAATGCTTCGGGGAGAAAACCGCACACTGATTGGCTGAGGTTGACGGTTCGGCCTGACGAGCTCCGCATGAAGCATCCCTCACTTTCTTGAGCCACTGCTCGCGAGGAGTTAGCAACAGTCCCTACTAAAATTGAACTGCTCAGAGAAATAACTGTTGTTACAACCAGTAACGGTTTGCACCGTTTTTGAGAGTTCAGTAGATGCTTGTATAAGTTTGAGAGTAAAGGCAAGGGAGATTTACTAGCCATAGTTTCGTTAAACGCTGTAGCTCGATCGTAACAGCGACAACTGCCTTTTGGTATAGATTTAGACTTTCGGCCCTCATAAGCTGCTGGCAGATAAATTGCTGCCCCAGAGGGAGATGGAGAGACTAGGAGATGCCGAGGGTGGGGAGTGGGAGAAGTTGCACTTGTTGCTGCTTTTTGATTACCTGTTGCTTTTGCCTCGGGCCTAGGTGCCTTGCTTTGCCGAACCCTTGCACAAACTAAAATAATATCTGTATATTGCCGACTAGCATCAAATCGCTGGCAGTGGTAAGAATGAAACCAAACGAAAGTAATTAAGGATGCCATGTCACTTTCAACTGCACAACCCGCTCTCCTAGTCCTGGCTGACGGTACTGCTTACCGCGGCTGGTCGTTTGGCGCTGACGCCACCGTCGTTGGCGAGGTAGTATTTAATACGGGAATGACGGGCTACCAAGAAGTATTGACCGATCCCAGCTATTGCGGTCAAATTGTAACTTTTACTTATCCAGAATTGGGCAATACCGGGGTAAATCTCGAAGACGAAGAATCCTCGCGCCCGCAAATTCGAGGTGCGATCGCCCGCAACGTATGCAGCCGCCCCAGCAACTGGCGCTGCTCGCAATCTCTGCAAGACTACCTGAAACAGTACGATATCCCCGGCATTTACGGGATAGACACCCGCGCCCTCACTCGCAAAATTCGCACGGTGGGAGCGATCAACGGTGGCATTTCGACCACGATTCTCGACCAGGCGGAACTTTTGGAGCAAGTTCAAGATGCCCCCAGCATGGACGGGCTAAATCTAGTCCAGGAAGTCACGACTCGCGAGGTTTACGAGTGGTCTGAAGCCACGGACTCGATTTGGGAGTTCAGTCCTACAGTCAAACCTGCTAACGGCGAAATGTGGACGGTGGTAGCGCTAGACTTTGGGATCAAGCGCAACATCCTGCGGCGTCTGGCGAGTTACGGGTGTCGGGTCATCGTTGTCCCGGCTGACACGTCGCCGGAGGAAATCCTCAAATACAACCCGGACGGCATTTTTCTGTCCAACGGCCCCGGAGATCCGGCGGCGGTAACGGAAGGGATCGCGACTGCGAAAGCTTTGTTAAAGTCGGACAAACCCGTATTCGGCATCTGCATGGGACACCAGATTTTGGGACTTTCCTTGGGTGCAGAAACTTTTAAACTTAAGTTCGGCCACCGGGGATTGAATCATCCAGCGGGTTTAACTCAGCAAGTAGAAATTACTAGCCAAAATCACGGTTTTGCCATCAACCCCGATTCCCTAGCCCCCGAAGTAGAAATTACTCATCTCAATTTGAACGATCGCACCGTAGCCGGATTGAAGCATAAAACTCTGCCGCTGTTCTCAGTGCAGTACCACCCAGAAGCCAGTCCGGGCCCGCACGACGCCGATTATTTATTCGATCGATTCGTGCAGTCAATGCGAGACAATCAGAAAGTAGCCAGCAGTAAGTAGTCAGCAGTCAGCAGTCAACCGCTAATGACTGCTGCCTCAAAAAAAACTAAAAATTACTGACAAAAAAAACTGTAGACAAAAGACCAAAAAACTCCTATAATGAAGCCTCGACTTTAAGCCATATCTAGCTAGGAGGGTGTCATTCCTGAGTCATTGACCCTGACCGTTAGCCTCAGAGGCACTCGCGAAGTCAGGAATAACTGTCAGTTATTTCGCCTGACGGGCCTGCTGGACGCTTTTTCTGAGGCAACTTTTCGGAAGGTAATAAGCAAATGTATTGACGAGGGCCCAAAACACGTAATTTTGGACTTGTCTCAGATAGACTTTGTGGATAGTTCCGGCTTGGGCGCACTTGTGCAACTTGTCAAAAAAGCCCAAACCTTGGAGGGGACATTGCAAATTGTCTCAAATCCCCGCGTAACTCAGACTGTTAAACTGGTTCGCTTAGAGAAATTTTTGTCTTTGCAGCCTTCGGTTGATGAGGCGGTAAAAAACGTCAAGGATGCTTGACGCCAAAGTGGATTAAATTAGCTATCCGGTTCTCAACGCTGGATAGCAAATTTTTATTCTTGTGCTGGTAAAACAATACCGATTTACCCAGAAGCTGTGACACGCGCCAGCCGCTATTTCCCCGATGCTTAGAGTTTCGCTGGATGGGCAGTAAAATATGTGTGGCAAACACGCGGAAAAATGGTATAAAAATTAGAGCATCCCGATTGGGTAAAAAGCCTTATTTGAAGAGTGCGATGGTCGCGCCAAGCTTTGCCTGTATATCTCGCTTCGCGATCTGAGAGCAAACACTCCTGTGAAAGCTATAATTGCTGAAGTAACGAAAGACGCAATAAGTAAGTGACTAAAAAAACCAAGCTGTGCGGAAGTTTTATTTAAAAAAGTATGTCGCCGATCGCAGATGACGGGCTCAAACTGAGTCTGACGGATATCAGTTTAAATCGAGTGCATCCTGCGAGGGCTACACCAGCAGAAATAGAAAGGATTTCGCCCGCAGCCTGGGCATATTTGGGAGATGCAGTATACGAACTCTACGTTCGCAGTTCGTACTTAGTCCCACCCAAAAAATTGCAAGCTTATCACGAATTGGTGGTGGGGCAAGTACGAGCCGAAACTCAAGCGCGTCACTTGCGATCGCTCTCTCCTTACTTGAACAGTACAGAATTAGCAATTGTCAAGCGCGGCCGCAATGCTGCTGCGGGCCGTTCTAAGCGAGCAGATCCAGAGATATACCAACAAGCCAGCAGCTTAGAAACCTTGGTCGGATATTTGTATCTCACCGATCCCGAAAGATTGACCGAACTTCTGGGACTTTTAGATATTGAGACTTAAAGGATTTAGCAGTTAAGAGTTGGGAATGGGGAGGGATTAATTAACCATCCTTGCACGGCTAACATAAAACCGCAAAAATCTCGATCGGCAAAACAGGATTTATCAGTTATTAACTAGCAATTTGAGCACAGCAAAATCCTTGCTCCCTCCCTAGAATATCTAAAATCTCAACGCCCCAAGATTGCTCCCTCAATCAAGAATCTCAAATCTACGATCTACAATCCATTAACCTTCAGCCAAAACGTTTTGACCACAAGAAACCAATGAGAAAATTTACCAGACCCAACTCCTCGCGATCGAATTCCGACAGCAAGCCCTTCAAAAGCGAAGGCCGCCGTCAGGACTCACAACCATCCTCTCCCCGCTTTGAACGCAAGCCCCGTCCCGACACTCGCGGAGTAGACGCGCCTCAAAAGCGATCGACCTTCGCCCCGCAATCGCGAGAAATGCCCGTGAGAGCAATTTTCAAACGGAGAGTCGATTCCGACGGCCAACCGGACATTCGCAAAAATAATCATTTTAAAGACAGAGACAGCAGCCCGCAAGAATCTCGGGGGAATTATTACCAAGACAGAGACAGAGATAGCAGCCCGCAGCCGGCCCGCAACAATTTCCGAGACAGAGACAGAGACAGCAGCCCGCAGCCGGCCCGCAACAATTTCCGAGACAGAGACAGAGACAGAGACAGAGACAGCAGCCCGCAGCCGGCCCGCAACAATTTCCGAGACAGAGACAGAGACAGAGACAGCAGCCCGCAGCCGGCCCGCAACAATTTCCGAGACAGAAACAGCAGCCCGCAGGAATCCAGGGGCAATTATTACAAAGACAGAGACAAAGACAATAGCCCGCAGGAATTCCGGGGCAACCATTTCAGAGACAGAGACAAAGACAGAGACACTCGCCCTGTTGACACTGCCTCAAATACAGTCGTGCAACCAGACGCCGACACAGACGACATGATTTACGGCCGCCATGCGGTGCAAGCAGCTTTAGAAACAAACCAAGTCCTCAACCGGATCTGGGTTGTTCCCCACCTGCGCTACGATCCCCGCTTTCACAGCTTGCTAACCGAAGCCAAAGCCAACGGCAGCATCATTGACGAAGTTGACGATTTGCGCCTCGACTACATCACGCGCAAAGCAAACCACCAAGGCGTAGCCGCTCAAGTATCAGCCTACGAATACCTGGATTTAGGCGAACTGATCGCGAAGGCTAAGTCGGCTTGTGAAGATCCAGTAATTGTGGTAGCCGAAGGACTCAACGACCCGCACAATCTAGGGGCGATCATTCGCACCGCAGAAGCATTGGGATCTCAGGGCATGGTGATTCCGCAGCGACGGGCTGTTGGGGTTACCTCGGCAGTGAGAAAAGTGGCAGCAGGGGCATTGGAAAGCCTGCCCGTGGCGAGGGTTGTCAATCTTAACCGGGCGCTGGAAGAACTCAAAGAGGCTGGATTCTGGATTTATGGCACTGCAGCAGGCGTCGGTCAATCTATAGAGACAGTCAAGTTCTCCGGACCCACTGTTTTAGTGGTGGGTGGTGAAGCTGACGGTTTGAGCCTTTTGATACAGCGCGGATGTGACGGATTAGTTTCAATTCCTTTAAGGGGCCATACTCCTAGCCTGAATGTCTCGGTAGCAACGGGGATGGCTTTATACGAAATTTACCGCCAGCGCGGGCCCAAAAAGTTTCACGTACACGGATCGTAAAGGTGCTTGAAAAAAATAGCATAACAGAGTAGTTTATTGTGAATGCCGCCCAGAAAGGAGCGGCACCACACCCGGAACAAGTAAGGATAGCCGATCGACTGTCGTTACTTGTTCAGGCGAAAGTAGAAGGGGCCTAGCCCCTAGGTTCAAACAGGAATTCGACACCAATTTATTTAGATATCAGCTTTAAATAGGTTTGGAGCGGTTCTTGGCAGCAGTCAGCCCCATGTAAATAACAAAAGCCTAGGCGTGTTCGCAGCACCCTGAAAACACCGTCAAATACATTAGAAAAGCAGATGAAAGAATTCTTGATTAGCTTGCTCAACTTTTTCGGATTGGCTTGGTGGGTTGAAGTGAAAACTTCAGCGCCGCGGTGCATTTACTATTTTGGCCCGTTCTTAACCAATGGAGAGGCGGAAGCTGCAAAAGCAGGATATGTAGAAGACATAGAAAATGAAGGGGCAGAAGGTGTTAGTGTTTCGATTCAGCGCTGCAAACCTATTACTTTAACGGTTGCAGAAGATTTGGGAAAGCTTGGTGATGGAGGGCTGTGGCCGGTTTTGAGCGGTCAGTAGAAGCAGGGGGAATTTTGAGTTGTGAGAGGGCTACGCTTCCCTCGCAACGCTGTGCGGTTTTGAGTTATGAGTTGTTGTAACTTCAAAACTCTTGAGTGTTCGGTAATAAATTGCTGGTGACAAACTCAAAACTCAACACTCGGAATTACCAACTGCTTCGGGGTGACTCTCAATCCACCGATCGATGTCTGCGACTACCCGATCGGGAATTTCCCAAGGAAACAAGTGGGCTGTATTGGGATAGCACTGCCACTGACAGTCGTGCAGATGGCGGGCGGTTTCTAAACTGGATGCTGAAGTGATGTGCCGATCGGCCTCTCCGGCCAACACCAAGCAGGGACATTCAATGTCGCCCAGGTGGATCAGTCGATCGTATCCAGCCCTCAGAGCGGTATTTAACGCCTTGGTGGCCGTGTTGGAAGTCTTGAGGTAGGCGGGGGTACCTGCCTGTGCTAAGTAGCGGTAAGGGGTGGCGTTATGCTGCTGTATCAAATAGCGAAAGAGCGATCGCCTCGCAAAAGTATCAATATTCCACTGCCAACCGGGGAGGGCCCAATTGATAATTCCGGCTAAACCGGTGTAAAGGTTATCTTGCCAAGAGATGGGAGGGTGACTTCCTCGCGGTTTGGCTGCTGATGCAAGTAGAATCAAACCGGTGACTCGCTGGGGATATTTCATGGCTAATTCCAGGGCTAAAATCCCTCCCAAAGACCATCCGATCACCAAACACCGATGGACTCCTAATCTGTCTAATAGTGCTTCTAAATCGACCAGATGATCGGTCATTTCAAAGAAAGTTGAGGTGCGGCTGTTGCCGTAGCCGCGCAGGTCGGGGGCGATCGTTTGGAAGCGTTTTGATAGGTGTTCTGTGAATACCGACATACAATCGCCGGAACCTGGATGGCCGTGCAAGCAGAGAATAGGAAATCCTTTGCCTTTGACGGAAACGCTGAGTTGTTGATGCGGCATTTTTTAACTGTTTGGGCGGTGCGTTGTCCCCCGCTATAAATTGTATATTCCAGCGATTAAAAGTTGGGGTTTCGGACAATGTAATCGGCAATTTTAGAAATAGACTGGCGCATTTGTAGCTCGCCGCTGCGGCTGTCAATCACAGTAATCACATAGGCTTCGTCGTCAACGCTCATCGCTAAAGTTGTGCCGAGTACCCGAGAATTTTGGCCGGTTTTTTCGCCCAACCATTGAGCTTTAGTTCCTTCCAAGGCGGCAAATCCCAGAGCGTGATCGTACTGGCGGTTGAGAGTTTCTATTAATAGTTTAGCACCGGGTGTTTCGCCGTTGTAAATTTGCACCATCATTTCGGTGAGCTCGTTAGCAGTCAGGCGGTTGCGACCAGAACCGGGGTTGGAGGGCATAATTCTTTCCCCCATCAATTTGAAGTTGACGCGGGTGACTTCGTAGCCGCTATTATCTAAATATTGATTGATGTAATCCGAACCCAAATAATCGATTAGTTGATTGGTGGCGATATTGCTGCTGTGATAGATCATTTCTTCTAACAGTAGCTGTAGCGGGTAATTGCGATTAGACCTAATCTTTGCCGATGCGTCTTCGGTGAAATTACCGCGAGTGACTAATACTTCCTGGTTCAGACTAATTTTTTCTTTATCGACTTTTTGCATCAGGGCGACAGCAATCGGCAATTTAATTAAGCTGGCCGGACTGGCAGGAGGCACGTCGCCCCGGAGGTTTACGCACTCTCTAGAAAGGTTGCAAACACCGATCGAAGCTTGAGCCGACAAACCGCTTTCCCGGGCAAGCGCACCCAAAAAATCAGATTTTGCTTGCTGCACTTGAAAGGTTGCTGCGGTTAAATTTTCCCGGTATTCTTGAGTTTTTGAGGCAGTGAGCGAAGCTAAAAATGAATTTTGAGGAACTTCCTGCAAGTTGTTGAGCGCCTGGTGCCAGAAAAATTGAGTTTGCTGCGAAGATTCGAGCGACTTATTTTGCTGCCGTTGAGTTTCTACGGCTCGGTTGGCTAAACGGACTGCTTGCTGTAAGTCGTCCTTAGCCCTCTGTTCTACTAATATTTGAGCTTCCACCGCTTGCAACTGCTGTAGCAGTTGTTCTTGAGGATTGGCGGCAACGGGAACTAAGCGCGAGAGCAGGGTTGGTTCTGGGGAGGGAGAGGGGGGTTGTTCTAATTCGGTGATCAGCCGATCGCGAATTTTGTAGAGTTCGTCTAGGGAACGCGGGTTAGATGATTGAGAGAATGAACTTGCGATGGTTAACATCTGAACCAACAATATGCCGGCTACTACTGCCGCCATTTTGTTGGCTATCGACAAAAAACACCTCAGATCTCGCATATTTAACATCCTCAACACCACCACATTCAATATAAGCAGCTATTGTTACATCAGTCAAACTATTTTAGATTTTAGATGTTAGATTTTTTTAGATTGCAGAACAAATCTACAATCTACAATGTGAAATCGGAAAGTTAGATCGCAGCAACATAATCAAAATAAAGGGAGCGATCGCACCAAAGCAATCAACCCCCTTTAAATATTGGGAACTATCTACTTTTTGCGCCGCCGTCGCCAGTCAGCACCCAACCGCTTGAGGTAATCCCAGCCGCGTTGGGGCCAGACATGATCGCTACCGATTTTTTCGGCAATCCAGCGAGCTACTTTGGGGCCTGTCCAGTCTCCGCCGTCGGGGGCAGGGCCTTGCAGCGCTTGTCGCAGTTCTTCTTGCTCTTCAGGACTCAGCAAGGATTTCGCAGGAGGGGGCTGGCGGTCTCCGCTGCGATTTCTCACAGAGTTAGGCCCTTCTCGGTTGTAGCGCTGGACAATTTCTTTGGCGTAGTCGTAGTTGAGGCCTACGACTTGCGCTGCTTGTTTGATCGTCCAATTTCTGGAAACTAACAGCAGCAAGTGCCAGCGGCGCGACTCTGTGGTGTTTTGTGCCTGCCGGTAGCGAATTTTGAGTTCCTCTGCCGTCAGGTGGGATTCTAAGTGAGCTTTAGGTGGCATTCCTCCAACGGGGCATCGGGAACTTCTTACCATATATCTTTGGTTTTGGGGATAATTCCGGATGAAATTATTTTCCTGGGGATCGTTCGGTCAAACAAGTAGCTTTTTTTACCCCAGATGCACGCGGCTAGACACTGTTGAGGAAGGACTGCTGTTTTTTTGCAGGTGCGCGCAACAGGAAACCTCGGCGTGGCGGTGAGCGTTCCGAGCTTTTTTGTGAACCCCAGATTTCTGACAGGCTTTTTGACCCCTGGCACAATGGGGGTGGATCGGAAAAGGTCGATCGCTATTTTCTTCGACCATCGCGCAGCCGCCATTAATTCACTCGGATGACTGATAACTTTCAGTCATTTTTGACTAAAAAAGTGCTTTTCACAATCTGACCATAATTATTAGGAAATGTGCAGCCACAATCTAATATTTTATTATGCTAATTTCTATTTTCAGTTCGTTTATTTCTGAAGTGTCAGGAGCTATTAATTTCGTAAATAATCAGCTTTCAATGTTTCAGGCTCTGGTTTTAAAGTAAATTGATTTTAAAAAAGTTAGTGAGCTTTTGTAAATAAATATTTGTATTAATCTCTGAATAATCGCCAAAATAAAGCAGTTATGACCGGAATTAGTTTATTTTTTGTGCCATCTTTTTCTACCATAAATCCTGGGTTGCGTCGAAGAAAAGCTAGGTTCTAATATTTTAGAATTTAGATTACAGAATTGGGAATGACCGAAAGCATCCAGGATACAAGCCCCCGGATTCATCCGTCGAGAAATAAAAAACCTGTATCCGATGAAACTTGCCCCTCGAATTTATCCGTGGGGTCAATGCTTCAATGCTCCAAGCTAAAATCTAAAATCTAAAATCTAAAATCGATTGACTGATTTCCTAATGATTGCGATTTTGCATAGACATTCTTGGACGCAGAACCTAATTATGTAGGGTTCGTATTCACACCTTACCCATGACTCATATAAATCTCGCGTCAAACCACTTTTTGCATAAGTCCTGATACAGTTGCATTCATGGTTTGTTAAAAGATCAGGTAAAAAACTTGCTCGCTATTTTGTGTCCGGTGGGATTTTGGGAATTTAATCTATTGTAGATAAAATGACCGATCGCCCGATCGAACTTTCGCCACAAAAATAGCCGACTTTGCCTTCGGGCTGTAAGCAGGTACAATTGCCAGTTATATTAACTGTATTGTCTCAAAGTAGAAATGATAAAGGTACGAGCATGGCATCCATCCGCGAGTTGCACCGACAACTGGTCAATAAAGAACGCTCTGCTGTGGAAATTACTCAAGAAGCATTAGACCGAATTACCCAGCTAGAGCCGAAGTTGAAAAGCTTTCTGTGCGTGACAGCAGACAGCGCATTGGCGCAGGCCCATAAAGTGGATGCCCAAATCGCAGCCGGAGAGCAAATTGGCCTGTTGGCCGGCATCCCGATCGCCGTTAAAGATAATATGTGTACCGAGGGCGTTCCCACAACCTGCGCCTCTCGAATTTTGGAGAATTTTGTTCCTCCCTACGATGCAACCGTCGTCTCCAAACTCCAAGCAGCCGGTGCGGTGATTGTGGGTAAGGCGAATATGGACGAGTTTGCAATGGGGAGCTCGACAGAAACTTCTGCCTATCAAGTTACCGCGAATCCTTGGGACTTGGAGCGCGTGCCCGGAGGGTCTTCTGGCGGTTCTGCCGCAGCAGTGGCCGCTGGAGAATGCGTCGTGAGTTTGGGTTCGGATACTGGGGGCTCGATCCGCCAACCTGCTGCTTTTTGCGGGTTGGTGGGGCTGAAACCGACTTATGGGTTGGTTTCTCGCTACGGTTTGGTGGCCTATGCTTCTTCTCTCGATCAAATCGGGCCCTTTGGCCGGACTGTTGAGGATACGGCAATTTTGTTGGGGGCGATCGCCGGTTACGATGCGAAAGATTCCACGAGTCTTAATGTCCCCATTCCTGACTACGCTCAAGCTTTAAGACCAAGTTTGCGACCGAAGGGTCAGATTAGAATTGGTGTAATTAAAGAAACTTTTGGTGTAGGGCTGGACTCGGGGGTTAAAGAAGCGGTTACTAAGGCGATCGAGCAATTTCAACAATTGGGCGCAGAAATTCAAGTCATTTCTTGTCCCCGGTTCCGCTACGGTTTGCCCACTTACTACATCATTGCTCCCTCGGAAGCTTCGGCAAATTTGGCGCGATATGATGGAGTCAAGTACGGTTTCCGATCTCCAGATCCCGATAATCTTTTGGATATGTATGCCAAAACCCGCTCTCAAGGGTTCGGTGCGGAAGTTAAACGCCGGATTGCGATCGGCACTTACGTATTGTCGGCTGGATATTACGATGCCTATTATCTAAAAGCTCAAAAAGTTCGGACTTTGATTAAAGAAGACTTTGAAAAAGCTTTTTCTCAAGTTGATGTTTTAGTCTGTCCCACAGCTCCTACTACCGCATTTAAGGCAGGCGAAAAATTCAATGACCCCCTGAGTATGTATTTGTCAGATTTGATGACTATTCCCGTGAATCTTGCTGGTTTGCCAGCTTTGAATTTGCCCTGCGGATTTGATGATAAAGGACTGCCCGTGGGTATACAACTGATTGGTAATGTTTTGCAAGAATCTCGGTTGTTTCAAGTGGCTCACGCTTACGAACAGTCTACAAATTGGCACTTACACCACCCCGAATTGATTAATTTTTGAAAATCGGCGGAATAGGGCGGCGGAAGTTAGTAATCGATCTTGGCTAATTGTCTGAATTAATCATTGGCCATTAGCTTTTGAGCGATCTCTAATTTCCCGCGTGCTCTATCTATGAACAAGTTGCTAGTATTCCTTTTGTCTAAAGCGCTAATAGCTTTTGGGATAGTTTTGGCCGTTGCTTATTCTGCTGCTTGTGTATTCCTATTTGTAGCACAAGGTAAGTTTATCTTTTTTCCCGCCCGGGCGATCGAAACTACGCCAGATGATTTTCAGTTGAAATATCAAGATGTCTGGCTGCCAATTCCAACTAAAACAGGCACGCTGGACAGCGTGCACGGGTGGTGGATTCCTGCCTCGGAAAATCCCCCCAGCCCCCCCCTAGCAAGGGGTGGAGCAAGAAAGGGAGAGGCTGTTCCCTCTGTTAACACCGGAGACTCGGATACCCCCCCCAGCCCCCCCTTGCCAAAGGGGGGAGCTAGAGGAGTCGGAACGTCCCCGCAAAGTGAGAAACCGGCAGTCGCTCCGGTTCCCCCCCTTAACAAGGGGGGGTTAGGGGGGGTAGTTTTGTACCTGCACGGCAATGCTTCAAATGTGGGAGCAAATGTCGAACACGCTTATCGATTTCATCGATTAGGTTTTTCGGTATTTGTGATGGATTATCGCGGTTATGGAAAAAGCCAGGGCGATTTTCCGAGTGAATCTCAAGTTTATGAGGATGCTCAACTTGCTTGGGATTATTTGGTGAAACAGCGGGGGATTAACCCGAATCAAATTTATCTCTACGGTCATTCTTTGGGAGGGGCGATCGCGATCGATCTAGCCGTGCGTCACCCGGAGGCGGCAGGGTTAATCGTAGAAGGTTCTTTTACTTCGACGCGGGCGATGGTTAATTTCCAAAAAGGGCTGTTTTGGATGTTTCCGATAGATTTGTTGCTGACACAGCGGTTTGATTCTCTTTCAAAAGTCGATCGCCTGCAAATGCCGGTGCTGTTTATTCACGGGACTGCTGACAATGTAGTTCCTGTAGAAATGAGCAAAAAACTGTTTGATGCAGCACCTGAGCCCAAACAGCTTTACATAGTTCCTGAGGGAGGTCACACTAATGTGGCACAGATCGGGGGCGCAGAATATCTGCAAATACTGAGCCAATTTTTAGGTTCTTGAAAGTAGATAAAAGCTATTGGCGGTAACAGGTTAAGTTTGATATCTGTACCGCCTGCTGGCACTTCTAACAGTACATATCTAAAGCGCAGCAGTTATCCCGATGGTACCGCTTACTGCAACCTTAATACATTCAGCCACCAGTCATTCAAGGCATAGCAGTAATTGCAGTAATTGTTCGTGCTTATAACTTGTTCTTTCTTAACTCCGCAGCCTCGCCGAGATGTTTTTTGGTCTGGCATCCGGGCGCCGCAGAGATTGGCATCTGTGAGATTAGCTTTGTTCAATCTCGCATCCCTCAAATCGGCAGATCTAAGGTCGGCACCGCTGAGATTTGCACCGCTTAAATCGGCTTCTTGGAGGTCGGCACCGCTGAGATTTGCACCGCTTAAATCGGCATTTCTCAGGTCGGTTCTACTTAGTTTAGCGGCGCTCAAATTACTGCATTTTAAATTAGCCAACTGGAGGGAGGCGTCTCGCAGAAAACTCTCGCTGAGGTTAGCATTTTCTAAGTTTGCTCCCCTGATGTCGGCCCTGCTCATGTCGGCTTTGCTGAGGTCGGCGTCAGCCAAAAAGGCGTTTCTCATGTTGGCGTTGTTTAAATTAGCTTCCATTAAGTCAGCCGCAGTCAAGTCGGCATCAACTAAGTCGGCCCTGCTGAGAGTGGCGCGGCTCAAGGAAGCGCCAAACAAATCTGCACGGCTCAAGGAAGCGCCAAATAAGTCGCATCCGGGACATCCTCTGGTTTCTAGCAGCCGCTTGACTAGAGACTGATTTTGAGCTTGTAAGGGAAGTGCGGCGCAAAATGGGAGTAGCATTATCGCTGCAGTCAGAATTTTGAGTTTGATTTTGGTCATAGTCTTGGTAAGTCCTGTAACTGCCTTTCATCACCGATTTGTGTGCTGAACTTACGTGCGGGGGACCAAAAACCCGGTTTCCTCGTTAATTCCTCGCTGTCAAACCCAATATTCTGAGCAGAAACTGGGTTGTTTGCGTAAGTCCTAGTCTAGTGGATGGACGTGACTCGACGGTGTAAGGTTCGATCGCGCTCACGGATATTACTTAGACGTTGGGGATGAAAGCCCGCACATCAAGGCTCCGTGGCAGCGATCGGCGAACGGCTGGAGCCCCTCAATACCAGGGATTCTGGAGCTGGCGACGGCTGCGACAAGTGGCAGACTCGGACAACGGATAAGTATTTGTCATCGATGCAGTTGGATTTTGCTGCCGAGGGCGATCGTTCTCCGTACAGGCGATAGGTAAATAAGCCAATTGGCTTAGACTCTTAAGACATATTGCTGATGCGCTGCCTTCTCTAAAAAAGATAGCATTTTTGTGTGATCCCCGAAAGAATACCGAGCAAGCAAGTATAAAAAAAATACCTGGTGTCTCGGCGGGTGGGAAAATTGGGTACAGCTAATACTTTCATACGAGGAAAATAGATGTCCAACAGCATAGATCAACTTGCAGAAGGCGGCAGGGGGATCAAACTCATGTGGCAGATTGCAGACGAGCTCAGTTACACCCGGACTCTCGACAATCGAAATTGTTTGTCGCTGAGCAAAAGTTACGAAGTAGAAGGTCGCAATCGCTCCCAAAATATAAAAAAAGCTAGCGTTTTAGATGGGTTAATGAATTTATTAAACACCTGGGATTGGCAGACTGAAAAACAGCAGGAAGAAGAGCTGAATGAAACTTGTATTCAACATATTAGCCTGCAAGTCAACACAGATGTCAATGCTTTAACCCAAGTTTTGTTGTGGTTTGAACAGTTGAAAGATATATCGCTCCCCAATGAAGTTTGGTTGAACTTTCAGTTGGCGTTGGCTGAAGGTTTCACTAATGCAGTTCGCCACGCTCACAAAAATCTGCCAGTAGAAACTCCTGTTCAACTGGAAATTAGGGTATTTAAGGGACGGTTGGAACTCAAAGTTTGGGATTGCGGCCCGTGTTTTGATTTTGATGCTAAGCTGAAGGAAATTCTGGCAGCAGATAGAAATAACGGCTTGGATTTAGAGGTTATGAACGATACTTGCTTGATGCCTAGCAGACAGAAAACTGTGGAACAGTCTCTATTTCTAATTGCTGGATAGCTTGGGAGCGAGGGACAATTAACAGACTGGCACGGTGAAAAATGTGTTATGCTAAAAACGGTGTTAGGGGAAAAGTTACGGGTTTTGTCTCCGTGTGGGTGAGGGGTTTTGAATACTGGCGACCTGCTGCGGCTTGATTTAAGAGCTATGGTCTTGGGTGACTCTATAGCGGTTCGATAGAAACGGGTGCATCTGTCTAATTAAAGATTAAAAACTAAATATCAAAAGTTAAAAATTATTCACACTAATTTTTGAGATTTTAATTTATCATAGTATCTGGTCGCTCGCCAATTACTAATGATTTCCAAAGAAACTTTATTTGTTCTGTCTCTATTTCCCTACTTGGGATTTCTCTGGTTTTTGACTCGCTCGGGAAAAACACCCCGTTTAGCTTTGATGGGATTTTACGGCACTCTCGTTTTTGTGGCTGTCACTATTCCCGCCGCCATTTACGCAAAAGTTGCCTACAACGAGTCACTAGCAAATGTCGATTGGCTGCACGGTTCTGCAGAACTCTTCTTAACAATTGCCAATATTTTATTAGTTTTAGGCTTTAGAGAAGCGGTGATTAAAGCCAAAGCATCGTCACAGAAGGGCGGCGAGGAGCCAGAGTGTCTTTTAGATGGGGGAGAATAGCCGAGCTCATCTCAGTTTGGTATTTACTCTCCGCATAAATACTCCAGAATAGCCGTAGTTAACAGTTAATTAACTGTTGACATACCAGTTTGTGAGCCGCCAACCGGCAAAATTTTAGGAAAGCATTAGAATATATGGAAACTCACATCAAGCACTTCTAGTGTCCTCACCTTGGTTTCTTGCCACGGGCTCAACTTGAGAGCCGAGATTTTAGGTTAAGAAAGCAAGTTTCTCAGGTATTATCGAGAATGGTGCTCTGGGCGTGAGTGGAAACAGACTACCATGTTGCTAAGTTTAGCTGTGGTGGGAATCTCCAGGCCGGAAAAAAGATGAGCTATTGCCTCAATCCCCATTGCCAAAAGCCGCAGAATGCTGACTCAACCAATTTTTGTCTGGCGTGCGGCTCTAAATTGCTACTGAAAGAGCGTTACCGCGCCATTCAACCTATCGGTGAAGGAACATTTGGCAGAACTTTTTTAGCTGTCGATGAAGATAGGTTGAAAACTCCTTGCGCCATCAAACAATTTTTCCCCCAAGTTCAAGAAAAGGCTGAATTAGAAAAGGCAACTGCACTGTTCAAACAAGAAGCTCACCGACTGCACGAACTCGGAGAGCACCCGCAGATTCCAAGTTTGCTGGCTTCTTTTGAACAAGCCAAACGTCTGTATCTTGTCGAAGAGTTAATCGAGGGAAATAATTTGTTTCAGGAGTTGCAGCAGCAGGGAGCTTTTAGCGAGGAACAGATTTGGGAATTGTTGATCAATTTGTTGCCTGTTTTGCAATTTGTTCACGAGCAGCAGGTGATTCATCGGGATATTAAGCCGGAAAATATTGTGCGGAGAACTCCCCAAACCTTGTGGGCTGCGGCGGGATATGGCAGCTCGACTCCTGGTAAAGGAAAAGGAGGGGCAAATTTACCTCAATCTTCTGCTGGTATGAAAGGGCTAATTGTGGCTGAATCTCCTGCTGTACAGGGGAAGGCCAGGGGGGGTCAGTTTGTGCTAGTAGATTTTGGAGTTGCTAAGCACATTACCGGTCTTTCTGAGGCGCAAACTGGGACGATAACTGGAACTGCAGGCTATGCGCCGATCGAACAAATTCGCAGCGGCAAGGCCTATCCGGCGAGCGATCTTTACAGTTTGGGCGTTACCTGCATTCACCTGCTAACTGGGGCGGTATTGAAGGATTTGTTCGATGCTTTGGAATGCAAATGGATTTGGCGATCGCACTTGGCGCAAAAAGGCATAAAAGTCAGCCAAAAATTAGCAACTATTTTGAATAAATTGCTCAAAGATTCGGTACGAGAGCGATATCAATCCGCTGCTGAAGTGTTGCAAGACTTGGTAAATTTTGGGCAATATCCCCGCTCTCAAATAAGTTATAATTCGCCCACCAAAATCGCTATTAATTCGCCAGTAACTAACTCGCAGCCAAATACAGCAACCGCCGTCTCCGCCGCGCCACCCCAGAAGATTCATGTTGTACCATCCGCTGGCAATCCGAGATTATTGTCCTCTAATAACTGGCGGTGCGATCGCATTCTCCAAGGCCATTCAGCCCCGGTTAATGCTGTGGTTATTAATCCTCAAGGCAATATTCTCGCGAGCGCCAGCGACGATAAAACAATTAAGCTGTGGGACCTGCAAACAGGTGAATTCATCCATACTTTTTTCGGTCATTCCGCAACGGTTGATGCTGTGGCAATCAGCTCAGACGGGAGAATGCTGGTTAGCGGCAGTTTTGACAGAAAAGTCATTGAGTGGAAGCTGGATAAAAAGGCGATGATTCGCGAATTTTATAGCGATTTTGGTTCGCCGTACAGTCACCGCTACGGCTCCGTGTACTCGGTGGCTTTTAGTTGCGACTCTGGAGCGATTGCGAGTGCCAGCGGCGACAAGAGTATTAAATTGTGGAACCAGCGCAACGGAGCATTGGTTCAAAAACTTTCGGGACATTCTGATAAGGTTTTATCTGTTAGTTTTCGCCCTCAAAGTATGATGCTTGCCAGCGGCAGTGCTGACACAACTATCAAGATGTGGCTGGTAGGTGTTGGGGAGAGTGTACGGACTTTTGTCGGTCATTCAGATTGGGTTTATGCGATCGCATTTAGTCAAGATGGAAAGACGATTGTCAGTGGAAGTGCCGACGCTACTGTTAAATTGTGGAATGCCGATACAGGGGAATTGATTAATACTTTGAGCGGGCATTCGGATGCGGTAATTTCGGTGGCGATTAGTCCAGATCGCGAAATTATGGCTAGCGGCAGTCGAGATGGTACAGTTAAACTCTGGAACCTGGAAACAGGAGAATGTTTGTGCTCTCTTGCTGGGTGCAATCCGGTGGCTTTTAGTCCTGACGGTCAAACTTTAGTCACCGGTGGGGAGGGCGGCGAAGTGTTAATTTGGCGCGCGTCTGTTTAGTTGGGCGAGATAAGTGACATACTTGTGAAGGCGATCGGTGTCAGTGTCAAGTAAACGACGGGCCCAAGAATGTACATTAAGTTGCGATCGCATTTCTCGAAACACCGCAGCATCTCCGCGATTGTCTAGAGGAAAAACCCAAGCATCAAATTTAGCCGACTTGAGACGGCTAACAGTTCCCTCGCCATCTTGCACCCACAATTGACGGTTAATGCGAAAGGGTTGACAGGAATATTCACCGACAACAATTCCTCCCACAGAAACGCTAGCACCTTCTCCCCGATTGGAAAGTTCTTGTAAAATAGCTTTGAGAGAATTGAGTTTTTTCCCGTCTTGTACTTGCTGCGGTGTCAGCTTGACAATCACCATTTCTAAAACTTCGACAGGTTTTGTCGATCGTACAATGTTGACCGGTTGCGTCGCCCAAGAATTTTGTGTTTCCGGTTGCCCCGCCCAAGAGTTTTGTGTTTCCGGTTCCGCCGGCCAAGAGTTGTTTATTTCCGATTCCGCCCTCTCGATTTCCTCTGTAACCTGTACTGTTTCCACCGGCTTGGCCGTGTCTACAATTATCTGAATTTCCTCCCCATCTTTCTCAATTTTTCCACTAATCTGTAAGATAGCATTCTCTACAATGTAAGGCTTCACTTGTTCGTAAGCCTTGGGGAACACAACAGCTTTTATTTGATGTGTCAAATCTTCTAACTGCAAAATAGCCATCGCATCGCCTTTTTTTGTCACTACCATTTTGATAGCGTTGAGCATGACAATAACTGATACTTTCCCCTTTTTATCTGCTAACTGTTCGAGAGTCACTACATCGGGGTCTTGGTTTACTTGCATGAGAAACTTTAGGGGATGTTCTGATACATAAAAGCCCAGCAATTCTTTTTCTAAACGCAATTTCTCCTGTTTGTCATAATCTTGTACCAATTTAGATTTAGGTGCCGACTCATAGGTATTGACCGACTTACCAAAGCTATTCGTACCTAACAAGTCAAAGAGATTACCTTGCCCGCTTTCTCTATCTCTTTTGCGCTCTTGCGCCCATTTCATCACTCCTTCGAGGTCGTTTACTAATTGCTTGCGGTTGTTTTCAATTTTATCAAAAGCACCGCATTGAATTAATGCTTCTAAAGCGCGGCGGTTGACAGAATGGAGATTTACGCGATCGCACAAATCAGCCAGCGATTTAAACTTACCCTCTTCCTGCCTCGCTGCCAAAATATTTTCAATCGCCGCTTCTCCCACATTTTTAACAGCAGAAATTCCAAACAATATTTTATCTTTTGCCGAGCCAGTCATCAGTTTGGGAAGCGGTGTAAAAGTAAGTTCCGAGCTATTAACATCGGGCGGCTCAACCTCAATACCCAGCTTGAGACAATTGGCAATATATTTCTGTACTTTATCCTGATCGCCCCTGTTAGCAGTCAGCAGTGCAGCCATGTATTCTAGAGGATAATTCGCCTTTAAATATGCAGTTTGATAGGTAATATAGGCATAGGCCATTGAATGGGATTTATTAAAACAGTATTCAGCGAATTGCAGCATCTGCGCGAACAGTTTATCAGCAATTCTTTGACTGACTCCATTCTTAGTGGCCCCGTCGATAAACGTTTCTTTTTGCTTTTGCATTTCATCAGCTTTCTTCTTGCCCATTGCGCGCCGCAGCAAGTCAGCTTGACCCAAAGAATAGCCCGCCAAATCTTGAGCCATCCGCATAATTTGCTCTTGAAAGCAAAGCGTTCCGTAAGTCTCTTTTAAAATCGGCTCTAATAGCGGATGATCGTACTCAACTGTTTTACCGTGCTTGCAGTCAATAAACTGAGGAATCAAACCTGCATCCAGCGGCCCGGGTCGGTAAAGTGCCAAAATAGAAGAAATATCATCCAGACAGGAAGGTTTGAGTTTTTTCACTACATCCAGCATTCCAGAGGATTCTAACTGAAAAATACCTTCTAAATCTCCTCTTTCTAAAAGTCTATAAGTTTTATCTACATCATTCGGTAACTTTTTGATTCTGGCAAAAGTCTCTTGAGCTCTGCGCTCTATATCAGAAGGTAGCATTTCTGGATCGACAATTAGATTTTGGGTTTGCTGAATGTAATCAACAGTTTTCTGGAGCGTTGTTAAATTTTTTAATCCCAAAAAGTCCATTTTCAGCAGCCCCAAAAATTCCAAATCTTCCATGAAATATTGGGTAATCACAGCCCCCTCATTATTTTTTTGCAGCGGTACAAGTTCATCCAACGGCTCTGAAGAAATTACCACACCTGCCGCGTGAACACCATAGGTTTTGTTGGTTCCTTCAATGCGAATTGCCATGTCAATCCACTGACGAACGGGGACTTCTGTCCCTGTTTCTTCATTAATGCAAATTGTCTTTTCATAGTTGTCTTTAAATTCCTGTGCAGGTGTGTCATCGGAAATCATCACTTTAAGTTTTTCCGGTTTTCCCCGGGAGACGGGAATTAATTTTGCCATTTCGTCTGCTTTTTTGTAGGGAATACCTAACACTCTGGCAACATCTTTCAAGACAGCTTTTGATGTCATTCTGTTGAAAGTAATAATTTGCGCTACGCGATCACTACCATATTTTTCCGTAACGTATTTAATCATGTCGTCCCGCCTTTCTATGCAGAAATCGCTATCAATATCTGGCATAGATTTGCGTTCGGGATTGAGAAATCGCTCGAATAGTAGTCCGTGGTGTACGGGGTCGATATTGGTGATTTTGAGGACGTAGGCAACTAGAGAACCTGCGGCAGAACCACGTCCTGGGCCTACTGGAATATTGTTGTCTCTAGCATATTTTATGTAGTCCCAAACTACTAAAAAGTATTCCGAAAAGCCCATCTGCTGAAGCATTTTCAGTTCGTATTCTAGTCTTTGTTTGTAGATGGGGGGGATTTCATTTCTAGTGCGGGCTTTGAGGCGTTCTAATAGTCCCAGCCAGGATATTTCTTCTACATAAGTATCGGCTGTATGTTCTGGGGGAATTGGAATTGTGGGAATTCGAGCTTCTCCTGTGAGCTCGTATCTCGATACTTTATTTGCGACTTCTAGGGTATTTTCGATCGCCTCTTTGATTGTTTCATCATCCAAATGGTCTCGAAACAGTTGCGCCATCTCGTCTGCGGACTTCAAATACTCTGTGCCGCTGTAGCGCATCCGCTTGTCTTCTTCAATAAGTTTGTTGGTATTAATGCACAGCAAAGCATCGTGTGCTTCTACGTCGTTGCAGGAAATATAGTGAGAATCATTGGTGGCAATTATTTTAATCTTGAGTTCGCGGGCAATTTTGACGATTTCAACATTAACAATCCGGTCTTCTGGGGAACCGTGGTCTTGAATTTCTATATAGTAATCTTCCCCAAATACTTCTTTATACCATGTGGCTACTTCACGGGCAGCATCTAGCTTGTTTTGCAGAATCATTTGGGGAACTTCGCCACCCAAACAAGCACTGGTAACAATTAAACCTTCAGAGTATTGTTTGAGCAGCTCTTTGTTGATGCAGGGGCGGGCAAAAATACCTCTTTCTGGCATTCCCTTTAAGTGGGAAATTGTGGTTAGTTTAACGAGGTTTTTATAACCTTGAGTATTTTTAGCTAAAACCACTTGATGGTATTTTCTTCTACCTCGAACTTTTACTTCAATGTCGCCGTTGACGACATACATTTCATTGCCAATAATCGGCTTGATATTTTTATTTCTGCAAACTTTGATTAGCTCGATCGCGCCGTACATCACCCCGTGGTCTGTAAGGGCGATCGCGGGCATCCCCAATTCCACCGCCCGTTCTGCGAGCTGTTGTAGCTGAGAAGCCCCGTCCAGCAGGCTATAATCGCTGTGAATGTGCAAACCAACGAAGGACATAGGGATTTAAAATATAAGATTTGAGAATTTAGATTCTACACCATAGGCGTGTCAAAGCGTAAAATAAAAAACAAAGCTTTATATCACTCTTGAGCTGGTTTGTGCTGGGGCTTCTAGAAGTGCAAAAGATGAGGTTGTCGCGGTATTGAGGATTGAATGGGTAAATTATTCTCGCTCGCGATCGAACTTTTACAAACTTGCTTGTTGCAAATAACGCTCCAAGTCTTTAACTCGTTCTTGTGTCACCCTCGCTCTGCAATAACCGTAGGTAGAAGCAGCCAAAGTTCCACCTTCAAACTGTCCCATTTCATAATTGCAAGATTCATCTCTAAACTTGAGCCAACTACGCTGTGCTACTATCAATCTTTGCTTTTGTTTGCTGTTGAGTTTCGGCTGAAGTTGCTGATATACTTGATTGAGTTTTCTGTCTGCTGCCTGAAACTCTTGACTGGAACAGGTATTCTGCTCCTGTGTAGTTTGAGGACTTTTGCAGTTAGGCTGTTGGGCGAGTAGCAAGGAAGTGTTGCTGGCTTTGCTGGGAAGCAAAAATCCGGCTGTCAACAAAAGCAAACTCGCCGCAAATTTTACCCAAATAGTGCTATTTTTCACTTCGTTTCTCCTTTTTTTACTCTTTAATTTTCTCTGCTGGCTGAGCCGATCGCCAAATCCACCAAGCCGCCGCCCATAGAGTAAAATTGCCGATGAGAGTCATCCCCGCTTGCAGGGTAACAATCCATTCTAGGGCTGGGGAGTTGTCAAAATAGTGCCATGTACAGGCACACATTGCGCTGACGAGAGCGGGCAGCATTCCGGCGGAAAGGGCCCACCAAGCTCGGTTTTGAGTGACTTCGCCGTAAGTCCAAATTAACCAGATGGCGGCAATCCACTCGATGACGCTAGAGATGTGAATAATCCAGGTGGGAATTGACAAAGCGTGCATTTTTTGTATTGTGAACGAAGATGAAAAATTTATCGATAACGAAGATAAAAGATTTATCTATCGGGACTTACGAAACTGTCATATAAAGTATGATGCGTCATACAATTTTAGATTAGCGATTTGAGATTTTATTAGATTTGCGATTTGAGCTGACTGATGACGTAAAGCCTTGAAGCTTCCTGACAGTAGCATTTTTTTGGTAGTAGGATCAAATCTCAAATATCAAAAAAATCTCAAATCTAAAATCTAAAATAGTTAGATTCCCCACCACAAACAAAGAAAAGAGTAGAAATGCGAGCAATTTTGTGCGGCTATTACGGTAAAGGCAACGGCGGCGACGAGGCGCTGTTGGCATCGCTACTGCAAATGTTACCAGATGGCGTGACGCCGATCGTCCTGTCTGGCAATCCTGTCGAGACAAATCAGCGGTACGGGGTAGCTGCGCGCGATCGCATGAATGCGTTCCAAGTTCTCGAAGCACTCCGCACATCCGACGCCCTAATCTGGGGCGGCGGTAGTTTAATCCAAGACGCTACTAGCATTGCGAGCCCTTTCTATTATGGGGGTTTGATGGGATTAGCGCAGCGGATGGGCTTAAAAACGGTTGCCTGGGCCCAGGGAATTGGGCCTTTGAAGCGCGAAATGACTCGCAAGTTATCTCAGCGCTGTTTTGCTGGATGCACCGCCGTCAGCGTGCGCGATAAAGGTTCAGCTACTTTACTTGCAGATTGGCAAATTCCCTTTACTTTAGCGCCCGATCCCGTGTGGGCTTTGGAGAATTCTCCTGTGTCGGGTTTGTGGGATTTACCTGCGCCCAGAGTTGCTGTTTGTTTGCGTTCTCATCCTACACTAACTCCCGCGCGTTTGTCAATTTTAAGTCAAGCTTTAGTTGACTTTCAAAAAGCAACTCGCACCTTAATTTTGCTGCTGCCTTTTCAAGCGTCTCACGACTTAGAGATTGCGAAACATTTGCACGAAGCCCTGCCCAAAACGAGCCGCATTCTCAGTTTAGAAGACCCCAGAAAATTGAAAGGAGTGTTCCGGGGAGTCGAAATGGCGATCGGGATGCGCTACCACAGTTTAATTATGGCAGCATCCGAAGAATGCCGCTGTTTTGCCCTCAGCTACGATCCGAAAGTAAGCCAGTTAATGGAAGAGCTAGAAATGCCAGGATACTTATTATCAGAATTGCCAGACGATCCTTATTTAATTAGCAAAACCTGGATGGAACACTATGCTAACGGCGACGCCTTATCTCCAGACAGGATAAAATTTATAGTAGAGCGATCGCTCTTTCACCGCGAAGTATTGCGAGCCGCGCTCCAGCAGTCTCCGTAAGAGGTAAAAAATCGTGACAGCCAGTACAGCCGACTTAAAAATTACCTGGGAAAAATTGCCCGACGACTTCATTTTAGAGGATCAACCTCTGCAAAATATCGACCAACCCTTACTCGCTGCCGCCTTGCGAGAAATCTTAGAAATCGCGGGGCTAATTTTGGATGGAACATTAGTTGCCCCTAATATGGGGATTTGTGCCACCTTAGATAATAAGCTAGTTATCAAAGCTCCCGATTTGTTTTATGCTCGCAACGTACAGCCGCTTTCTAGTCAAGAAATTCGCCGCAGCTACACTCCGAACTTAGAAGGCGAAATTCCGGCCTTCGTCATGGAGTTCTTGTCAGCTACTTCCTACGATGAATATTCTAACAAACCAACTTATCCACCGGGAAAATGGTTTTTTTATAGACAAGTATTGCGAGTACCAATATATGCACTTTTGGAGCCAGCCGCTGGAGTGTTAGAAGTCTACCAGTTGGATTCATCAGGAGATTATCAAATACAGGAACCTGATTCAAACAATCGTTATTGGATTGAAGGAATTGGGTTATTTCTGGGTGTTTGGCAGGGAACAAAAGCCGAAAGAACCGGATATTGGTTGCGGTGGTGGGATGAAAGCGGAGAGATGTTATTGTGGGGAGCAGAAATGGTATAAAGGGAACGGCAGCGAGCCGATCGACTAGCTGCACAATTAAGAGCAGCAGGCATGGAACCAGAGGCCTAATGCAATAATGAGCCATTTAAAATTGTCCCTCTGCAATTTAATATTGCTCATTAATTAAAAAGTATTGAACAACATCGCAAAAATCAATATTTATCTGCGTTAATCCACGTTCATCTGCCTTCATCAGCGGTTAAAAAGTACATTCAGGAGACAGCAAAATTGGCAAGAGTAAGAGTGCGGGAACACGTCAATCCCCTATCAATTAGATATCAAGCATCTGCAAGTCCCCCGGATTGGACTAAAATCTATGGCGACTTAAATTTACCGCTGCATTTAGATATCGGCTGCGGCAGAGGACGGTTTTTGTGGCACATGGCGCAAGTACAAACTGACTGGAATTTTCTCGGACTAGAAATTCGGGAACCTCTGGTAGAGGAGGCGAATCTGTGGCGGGACGAAAAAGGCTTGACAAATTTGCACTATTTGTTTTGCAATGCTAATAGTTCCCTGAAGCCCATTTTAGAAACTTTACCCGCAGGTATTTTGCAGCGGGTTAGCATTCAGTTTCCCGATCCCTGGTTCAAGAAAAAGCACCACAAACGGCGGGTGGTGCAGCAGGAATTAGTCAACGAATTGGCAACTTATCTGGCAATTGGCGGCGAAGTGTTTATTCAGTCAGATATTGAAGAAGTAGAAAGAGAAATGTGCGATCGCTTTTCATCTCACCCTAGTTTTAAACGTCAAAACGGTGACCACTGGCTAGCAGAAAATCCCCTACCTGTTGCTACTGAAAGAGAAATTGCTACTCTGAAACGCGGTGAACCAGTTTATCGAGCACTCTATCAAAAATAATGCTCGCTTTTGCAAGCTCACCTTTGTGATAAATGTTATAACTTACATCTTGCACCTTGGTTAGGAACAGGCAAGATGCCTGTTCGACAAAACTTAATTTTCTTGTGGAACGGGCATCTTGCCCGTTAATAAAATAATTTTTTCTAGCTTAAACCCAAGACGCCAGCCACATCCTAATTTTCCATTCCATTTGCGATAAAGGCAGTCCCAAATACATAGGCATCCAAAAAATAAAAGCACCCAAAACCAGAAAAATAATTGTTACCCCCATCCCTCGGAGTCGAGTTTGAGGGCTGTGCAGCCACCTGTCAGTCCACCAAGCAAGTGCTAAGGCTGCAAACACAGAACAGCCCATATAATGGTACAAAAATATGCAGCGAGTCACCTTCACCCAAGGCAGCAAATTAGCGGCCCAATTAACTATTAAATATAACCCCAGCCACATTTCAGCAGTCGGCGGAAACAAAATCGGCCGCTGCTGTTCTATCGTGTCAACTGAAGCCTCGCTGCGCGTTTGCAGCCACACCAAAATCCGGTGAACTAAAACTCCTATTACTAGCAGTAAAGCTAAGGTTGAAAGCCACCAAAGCAATGGATTTCCCATGGCGTGAACGTCAAAAATTGCCTGAGTTGCACCTTCAGGTAAAGGCGGCAACTCCGGATCTGGTTGGGCATTGCTGCTAGCCGTTTTGTAGAAGTAAACTATGGGGCGCAGCATCAAAGGCCAACTGTACCACGTGGAACAGTAAGGATGCACGTCAGGCCCGCTTTTAATCCGCTGGTGATAAGTCAAAATCTCCGTTTGCATCTGCCAGAAATTCGGAGTTGGATTAAAGTACAGGTGAGGAATCCAAGAGATGCTGTAAACTAGAATAGGAATAATAGCTAGACTCAAGCCGAGTTCTATAAAATTGAGTTTAGTCAGTTTTTGTACTGGACTTTCGGCAGGAATTAGATGTGAATCTACCTCGCGGCTTTGTTCTTCATTTCCTCTGTTACCCTGGATAAAACGAATTGCCCAAGCACAGATTAAAATTAGATAAGTACCGAAAAGAAACCACAATCCGTTCCATTTGATAGCCGCAGATGCGCCGAAACCTATTCCGGCGAGTACCAGCCAAAGCCAGCGCTTTTTGCCTTTCGCTTCTACGGCTTTTAAAATAAATAACTGACCTAAAATTCCAAATAAAACCAGATAAATGTTGTTCAGCGCGTAGCGAGACTCCACTAAAAACAGACCGTCGCAGGCGATCAATAAAGCAGCAATAAAAACAAAGGTGCGGCGCGGAACTAGCTGATAAGCTAGTGCTCCCACAACTAAGGGAATAAAGGAACCCGTGAGAGCATTCAGCCAGCGGTAATCCCAAGGGGAAAGCAGGGAGCCAGCCTTAGTGTTGACGGCTGTTTGTCCGAATGGAAGGTGAGTGCCGATCCAAATGCCGATCGCAATTATGTACTGGCTCAGAGGCGGGTGAGCGTTGAAAAAAGGAGTTTTTGTGAGATAATCGTTGGCAAATTTAGCGTAGTAAACCTCGTCAAATACTAAGGTGTTAAATCGCTCCAGTTCCCAAAAGCGTAGTGTTAAGGATAGGAGGAACACAGCGAACATTCCTAAGCAAAAAACTAAAGTAGATCTGTTGAATTGTTTTTTGTTGATTTTCATAAAACAGCAGTAAATAGTGAATGCTAGATTTGAGGGCGATCGCTAATTTAAAAATACTGAGTTGAGAATAGCGTAAAAATTACAATTATGACTTTTAACCTTCGCGGAGGCAAATCCGATGCGGTCGAGCGCCCTTGGAGGGTGCCACACTACGTGCAGCGGCGGGATCGCACAATATGCCCCCGACGCAATCGGCACGCAGTCCGTCCAAGCGCACCTGATAAGCTGCGATCGACTATGATACCGGTTAACAAGGTCTTGGTTAAGCAGGTATTTATGAATATCACACTTTGGGTTTGGGGGCGTTACGGACTCGCTGTAAGTGCTCTGATTTTGCTAGGAGTCCCGGCGGTAGCTGCACCCAGTGCGATTAAAATTAGTCAAGGGGTATCGCAGCAGGGAGGGGGAAATCCTGCAACGGCTGCTGAAAGAGCTTTGAAAGAAGGGGATCAACTGTACCAGGAGGGGACGGCCCAATCTTTAAGAAAAGCACTCGCCAAATATGAAGAAGCGTTAAAGCTGTTTCGGGCCGGGGGCGATCGCGCTGGGGAAGCTGTCACCCTCAACAACATCGGCGAGGTGTACTCAGATTTGGGAGAAAAACAGAAAGCGCTAGAGTATTACAGCCAGTCGCTTCCACTGAAACGGGCTGTGGGCGATCGTTCAGGGGAAGCTGTCACCCTCACCAACATCGGCAGAGTCTACTCACTTTTAGGAGAAAAACAGAAAGCCCTAGACTATTACAATCAGTCCCTTTCTTTGAGCCGGGTAATAGGCGATCGGCAAAAAGAAGCCTACAACCTTGTAGGTATTGGCATGATCTACGCAGGATTTGGAGAACAGCAGAAAGCGCTAGAGTATTACAATCAGTCCTTTCCTTTGAGCCAGGAAATAGGCGATCGCCGTTGGCAAGCTTTCACCTTGATCGTCGTTGGCAATGTCTATTCAGGTTTGGGAGAGAAACAGAAAGCCCTAGATTATTACAACCAATCTCTTCCCATCAGTCGAGAAACAGGCGATCGCTCTGTTGAAGCCTTCGCCCTGATTTCTGCTGGTAGAGTATACTCAGAATTGGGAGAGAAACAAACAGCCTTAGACTCTTACAACCAGTCCCTTAAATTGTTCCGGGCTATAGGTGATCGCGAACAAGAAGCTCGTACCCTTAACTACATAGGTATTGTCTATTCAGATTTGGGAGAAAAACAGAAAGCCCTAGAGCATTACGGCCAGTCTATTCCCCTCAGCCAAGCTGTGGGCGATCGCTCTGGGCAAGCTGTTACCCTAATCAGCATTGGCCATGTCTACTCAGAATTGGGAGACCAACAGAAAGCTTTAGAGTATTACAGCCAGTCCCTTGCAATTTTCCAGACTCTAGGCGATCGCTCCTCAGCAGCAACCACTCTCACCAGCATTGGCATTGCCTACTCAGAATTAGGAGACAAAGAGAAAGCCTTAGAATATTTTAACCAATCCCTTATCCTCAAGCGAATAGTAGGCGATCGCTCGGGAGAAGCTCGCACCCTCACTGGCATTGGTAACATATACGCAGAATTACAAGACCAACAAAAAGCCCTAAACTATTACAATCAGTCTCTTTCTTTGAGCCGGGAAGCACGCGATCGCCAAAGAGAAGCCTACAGCCTTATAGGTATCGGCAGGAGCTACGCAGAATCAGGAAACAAAGAGAAAGCATTAGAGTATTTCAATCAATCCCTTCCTCTGAGTCAAGCCACCCTCGATCGCTCCTTAGAAGCTCTTACCCTCTATAGTATTGCTACTATCAAACGTGACTCTGGTAATCTTAACGAAGCTCTCACTGAGATTCAAGCCTCCCTCAAAATTATTGAAAGCCTTCGCACCAAAATTGCCAGCCCAGAACTCCGCACCTCATACTTTGCCACCGTACAAAACTATTACCAGTTCTACATTGACCTGTTAATGCAACTGCACAAAACGCAACCTAATTCCGGTTATGATACCAAAGCTTTTGAAGCCAGCGAACGTTCCCGCGCCCGCAGTCTCCTAGAACTTCTGCAAGAAGCAAACGCCGATATTCGCCAAAGTGTCGCCCCAGAATTATTGCAGCGAGAACGCAGTTTGCAACAGCAACTCGATGCCCTTGAAAAACGGCGCGTCGAAGTTCTCAATCGCCCCAACTACACTCCCACCCAAGAAGCAGAATTAGAACAACAACGGCAAACTTTAATCGCACAATATCAGGACATTCAAACACAAATCCGCGCTACTAGCCCCCGCTACGCAGCCCTTACGCAACCGCAACCTCTAACGCTTGCACAAATTCAACAACAAATCCTCGATGAGAATACAATTTTACTCCAGTATTCTCTAGGGAAAGATCGCAGCTATCTCTGGGCTGTCACCAAAACCAGCATCACCAGTTATGAATTGCCTCCAAGCGCCGACCTCGAAAAAGTCGCCCGCAATTTTCGCGATGCTGTGACTAATCCGCGCTCCCGAAACATCCCCTCTCTAGTCGCTGAAGCTAACAACGCGCTCAGTCAAATTATTTTACAGCCCGCAGCAGCACAACTAGCTCAAAAGCGCCTGCTGATTGTTGGCGATGGCGTTCTCAATTACCTCCCCTTTGCTGCCCTATCGCTCCCGGGAAAATCAGGTGAAAATGGGAATCCGCCTTTAATAGTAGACCATGAAATCGTGCTGCTGCCTTCTGCTTCCACCTTGGGAATTTTAAGACAAAACTACAGTGACAGACAACCTCCTACTCGGACTTTAGCGATTCTCGCCGATCCAGTTTTTAGCCCGGAAGATGAACGACTCAAAAACCAGTCAACCGCCACCAATCTGCAAGCAATAGAAACAGTAAATCTGGGTTTAAGCCGCTCTGGTCGCGACAATAACTTACAGTTGAGCCGTTTAAAATTCACTCGCCAAGAAGCTCAAATCATTCAAGCGTTAGTACCAGCTAATTCTCGCACCGAATCTTTGGATTTTGAAGCCAGCCGCGCCGCAGCAACCAGTCAGAACTTAAGCCAATATAAAATCATTCATTTTGCCACTCACGGTTTAGCGAATAGCACTAACCCGGAACTATCGGGAATCATCTTGTCACTGGTAGATGAAAAGGGCAATCCCTTAAACGGATTCCTGCGACTTACTGATATTTTCAATCTCAAATTAGCAGCAGATTTAGTCGTGTTAAGTGCCTGTCAAACCGGAATGGGGCAGAACATTCAAGGCGAGGGCATGGTAGGATTAACACGGGGATTTATGTATGCAGGGGCTCAGCGAGTGGTGGTGAGTTTGTGGAGTGTGGACGATGAAGGAACGGCTAAGTTAATGTCGAGTTTCTATCAGGGAATGCTGCAAAAAGGGTTAACGCCAGCGGCAGCATTGAGGGCGGCGCAACTGCAAATGTTGAAGCAGGAAGAGTGGCGTTCTCCTTATTATTGGGCGGCTTTTAACCTTCAGGGGGAATGGCGATAAATTTTAGGAAAAAAACCAGCATCAATTCCCATTCCGGGCGAGTGTAAGTCTGGCGAGAACTTTTTGCGGTGAATCTGGATACCAAAAAAAAGCGGTTCTGCTTGTCGCAGAACCGCCGTCACAGAGGATGAAAAATCAAAACTTAACGCACAGCGCCCTGTACTGAAGGTGATTCAATTGTTTTCATGAAGTACAGCTTCACTAATTGCCAGGCGTTCGACAGATACAAAGGCAATTTTTGGAAGAATTGCAAGAATTTCGGAGTATTAGAAGCAACAATTGCAGTCAACTGCTGATTGTTCTTGAGGCAAATATCCAGCCGTTCATAAAATTCTGGATTGTTCACGTCCAGCATCACGGGGAATACGCGACCTGCTGTTTCGTTGGTCTTTTTGATGACTTCAATGTCGTATTCGCGAGCATCGAGACCGAGCGATCGATAAAAACCCGCGCGCTGGATATCATTGAGATACATTGTCGCGAACACTGACAGCAAGAAGAAACGGCACCAAAGCTTAGCGCGCCAATCGTTCAACATCTGAGGCTGAGCTCTCATCACCGCATCAAAGAAATCTCCGTGGCGGTTTTCATCCTGGCACCAATTCTCAAAGAATCGGAAAATCGGATAAATCTGGTCTTCAGGATGGGCTTTTAAGTGCTGATAAATCGTGATGTAGCGCCAATAACCAATCTTTTCAGACAAGTAAGTCGCGTAGAAAATAAACTTCGGCTTAAAGAATGTGTAACTGCGGCTCTTTGTCAAGAAACCCAAATCTAGGGACAAATTAAAGTCCGAGAGAGCTTTGTTGAGGAATCCGGCGTGCCGCGCTTCGTCGCGGGACATCAGGTTGAAACCCTCGGCGAGCACTGGATTTTTGTCTTTGAGCCTGCGTCCCAATTCTTTGTAAAGCAAGAACCCAGAAAACTCAGCGGTGCATGAACGTTCTAGAAACTCAATGAACAACTGGCGCTTTTCGCCGTCAATGTGATCCCAAGATTGAGCGAACTCCTCATCCCGCACGAAGTGGTTTTTGTTGTAGTCAACGCGGAACTCTTGGATAATTGCTTCTAGTTCGGCTTCGTTGATCGAGATGTCCATTTTGGCCATCTCGTCAAAGTCTGTTGTGTAAAATCTCGGCGTGAGAATAGTTTCTTTGGCTGGGGCTTTCACTCCCGGCCGCAGTTCTTCAAAAGTGGGTTTTTTGAGGGAATCTACCATATTTTTATTGGATTTCTGCTTATAACTACTCGCTTGTTTCCATTGTCGGGTACTGCGGGCGATCGCGCTCGTGTATGTCCGACCAGCGCTGGCGGCGCGCTCGGTTTGGCGCTCGGTTTGGCGCTTCGTGTGGAATCCAGTTCTAAGCTGCTGTAATTTCCACGCCCTCCAGTTTACCAAGCTGTCGCCCCCGGAAATATGTTACTGGCGTTAAGAATTGCTACGCAGAATTACTCATGGGCTTCCAGACAGAAGGTATGGGGAAACCAAATTCTGCCTTTTGTCAGTTTATTAGGCTACCACACAAATAAATTCCCATGTCAACCTGTTTAAACACCACATAGAAAGTACAAAATGTATAGAGGGACTCCAATTCTTAGAATAATCAGGCAGGATGGTCAGAAAATGAGCAATTTAGGTGTTAGTTACCTTTTATGGGCAGCTTGTTTTTTCGGCCCCTTCGGACTCCACCGCCTCTACAACGGCAAAATTGGTAGTGGTTTGCTGTGGCTGTTTACCTTTGGTTTGTTTGGGTTTGGGCAATTGTTTGACTTGCTGCTGCTGCCGAACATGGTGGACGAACACAATGCCAGTCTCAGGGGCAAACTCGGCGTATCTCGCGAAGGTATACCGCTATATCCCAGCAGCGGGGCGATCGCCGCGACATACCCCAAGCAAACTCCAGACCAGTTAGGGGTTAAACTCCTGAAGGCAGCTTATACCAAGAACGGAAGATTATCTGTCACCCAAGGGGTGATGGCAACCGGCGCTACTTTTGCCGAAGTGGAAGAGGCTTTCACGGCAATGCTCAAAACGGGTTATGTGAGTATCGAGAACGATGCCGTAACTGGCGTCGTGATCTACCACTTTCACGAACTTTAGCTGCTGCGGGTGCGTTACCTAGGGGATTTTGTCTATTTTTCCAGAAGCTAATCGCTGACGCACCCTACTACTTGATATTGCTTACCGAGCAGTTATTGCGGTTTTTCGAGTAAGCATTGCCGACAAAATCGGCTAGAATGTTTGTTTGTCTATATAAGCAAGCAGAAAGTATTTAGCGTCATGGCAGTCCCTAAGAAGAAAACCTCCAAATCCAAGAAGAATATGCGTAAGGCCACATGGAAGCGCAAAGCTGTAGTGGCAGCTCAGAAAGCTCTGTCTCTGGGCAAATCTGTTCTGACTGGACGTTCCAACAGCTTCGTGTATCCCGGCAATGAAGAAGAGGAGGAAGAATAGAAACGGAATACCGGGCATGGGGCGAACCCGATGCCCGATCGATCAATCCTTTTTTGCTGTTGGTAAAATCAGCATCGCATCGCCAAAGGAATAAAAGCGGTACTGATGCTCGATCGCTTCTCGGTACAAATCCAACAGCCGAGGCCTTCCAATCATCGCACTTATCATCATCATCAAAGTAGAGCGGGGCAAGTGAAAATTGGTTATCATCCCCTCTACAACCCGCCACTTGTAACCAGGGTAGATAAACAAATTGGTCGGGCCGCAAAAAGGTTGCAAGGAAAAATCGCCACTCGCGGCGGCGGCTCCCTCTAAAGCTCGGACTGCTGTTGTACCCACGGCAATGATCCGCCCGCCTCGGGCTTGAGTTTCGCGGATTTTCTCGACGGTGGCGGGGGGTACTTCCACCCATTCGCCGTGCATTTTGTGAGCCGTCACGTCTGCCACCTCCACCGGGCGAAACGTCCCTACTCCGACGTGTAAGGTGACAAAAGTTTTTTCGATTCCCCGCTGTTCCAAGCGGCTGAACAATTCTTCGGTGAAGTGCAGGCCTGCTGTGGGGGCAGCCACCGCCCCAAGCCTCTCGGCATAAACAGTCTGGTACTGTTCCGCTGAAGCTTGGGAATTTTCGATGTAGGGCGGCAGGGGTATGTGGCCGTATTCGTCCAAAAACTTCGCCAGATTCTCATCTGTGGGGATGTCAAACTCCAACAGCCGTCCCCCTGTTGCGTCGTCCCTCTCTATAACTGTTGCAGTCAATCGACGACGATCGGGCATCGTGGCATCGGGAAGGCAACAGCAAGGAGCTGTGGTCGAGTCCTCACACGCAGGGGCGATGGGATCAAACTCAATTTTTGCTCCCAACTTTAAGCGTTTCCCCGGTTTGACCAAAGCCAGCCAACAGTTGTGCTGCCGTTCTTCCATCAACAATATCTCCACAGCCGGGCCGTTGGGTTTGTGCCCGTACAGCCTCGCTGGCAGCACGCGGGTGTTGTTCAGTACCAGCAAGTCGCCCGGTTGCAGCAAATCGGGTAAATCCCTAAAAATCCGGTGTTGGTGGCTGCTGGGAGAATCTACAGCCAGCAAGCGAGAACTGTCCCTCGGCACTACGGGATTTTGGGCAATGCGTGAGGGCGGAAGTTCGTAGTCGTAGCCGTCCAAAGACCAGTCCATCTCTGTCATCGAGTGAATTCCTGTGCGATCGATCTGTCAACTGGGTAACAAATTGGGTAAAAACCCCCATCCAAAGTCGGGTGCTTTTCCCCTTGTGGTCGCGGGTATAGCCCGCGAGGATAGAGGTGTAGCATCAGCTTTGCTCATAAGGATCGTTATGGAATACCTCTACTACATCGCCAATACTAGCCTTACTCTGAGAGTCGTCGATTACCTACGCACGGCTCATCATCTTCCTTTGCAATTTATCACTGTTATTCACCAAATTGACGGCTGGGTGGTAAAGGTGAAGATGAGCCAATATTTAACTCCCGAAATGCACGGGGATTTTCGGGCTTTTATGAACGAACTCGGAATTCCTTACGATCCTGAAATTCGCTTGCAAATGGCGCTTTGGAGTTTGGAAACCGGACAGTCGCCGCTGAGCGTGATGCGCCGCTACCAGGTGGCCGTCGTTTGTCATGGCAGCCCTGACCGTAAGGAAATTGAAGCGTTTCGCCAGCAGTTTGTCAAGGGTCTGGGATATTGCCCGGAAACTCTGGCCTAAATTGCTACGCATATAAATTAACTGTGATGACACAACAGGAGAGGGAGAGAAGGGGAAAGCGGGAGAATATTTAACGCTTTTTTCAGCTCCGTTAAAGCTCAAGAGAGAAATGGGCGACAGCCTAGGCAAGTTAACAATTAAGTTAACAATTAAAAATTACCTAGTGGCATTGCTTTGAGATTTTACCCTCTAACTTTTAATTATATATTTTTAATTGCTAAAAGCCGAGGGAATGTATTCTTGCAGGGTGAGTCGGTAGTTTCCTGCAACGGCGGATTGAGAGTTCGCTGCTGTTAATGGTGGTAAAATTTGCTTAGTGTTTTGTTGTGAAGGTTCGCACATGACTAAAGCGACATCAAAGCGACAAGAATTATTGGCTAAATCTGGATGAGTGCTTAAAAATATTTCGGCTGTTTGCCAAAGTTTGGCTTGTTTTGTGGTGGTAACAGCCAACATTCCACCAGCATCCCAATTTCCCGGGCGGCGAGTTTTCACCTCTACAAATGCTAATGTTGGGGATTGGTGATTGGGAAGAACTTGGTTTTTTGCACTTTCTTCATCTCTTCCGAGTGCGATGATGTCAATTTCTCCCCAGCGACAGTGCCACTGCCGGTGCAGGATTTCCCAACCTTGCTGCTGCAACCAGTCGGCGACTAAGTTTTCTCCCAATGTGCCGATATTCCGAGAGTTTGGGGATTGGGGGCAATTGGAGTTAGCCGTGGCGAGCGGGCGAGCGCTCTTTCTGGTAGAATTCAATTCTGAACTGTCACGACTGCCCATTAGCTTGAACTTGTATGATGATTTCTCGAATTCGCCAACATATTTATACTTTCTTGCTGAGTTTTGTTATTTTAGCAGTAATTGCCGCTGGGGCGATCGGCATTAATCCCGCACCTGCTTTCGCTTTGGATCACGACAAAGAAATCCTAGTCGGGGCTGATTTTAGTGGACAAGTTCTGACTGACGACAGTTTTAATAAAGCTAATCTTCGCAACAGCAATTTTACTAATGCAGATTTGCGGGGTGTCAGCTTTTTTGCGGCCAATATGGAAGAGGCAAATTTTGAAGGCGCTAATTTCACGGGTGCGACTTTAGATTTGGCTCGCATGATGAAAGCAAATTTAACTAATGCTATCCTTGAGGGTGCTTTCGCTTACAATACCAGACTCGAAGGAGCTGTCATTGACGGTGCTGATTTTACAGAGACACTGCTGCGAGACGATATGATAGAAAAACTTTGTAAAGTGGCAAAAGGTACTAATCCGGTGACGGGTAGAGATACTCGCGAAACTCTTTTTTGCGATTATTAAAAGGCTCGTTGAATAAAGGAATAAAGTTTTTACTACAAACGGGTTCGTAGTAAGGAGTTTATTCCTTATATCAGTTTAAAAAATGTAACGGCAGGCAAGCTTCAAACCTATCTCGAACGAGTCATCCCCAATCTAAACTCTAAAATATAAAATATAAAAGGGTATTAGCCCCAAGGCAGGGATGTTAAATCGTAAAAATTAACTTGACGCAACCGCTCTAATTCCTTGAGCCATTCTTGTTCGGCACAGAATAATTGGTGATATTCTATAGCCTCTTCGCCACTGCTAGCGGCCTTGGCTTTTTCCCACATATTGAGTGCAATTCGGCGGCGCTTCATGCTGATAATTTGCTCGATACAGGCGAGGGCAGATCTAATGACTAGAGGTGCGCGATAAACGTTTCTTTCTGAGAACTCATTTAAGTGAAATAAATGCGAGATTTGATTTAGTTGATTTGGATATTCAATGAAGCTATCTTGCAATTTCAATATTAACTCTGAAGGCGCTACTTGTAAAGACATTTTGTGCAATATTTCTGCATTCACAATCTGGTGCCACAAAAATCTGTGGTGAGAAAGGCTAAACTGCACGTCTCTAGCTTCTATTGCTTCTCTGACATCTTGGCGGTATTCGGGACAGTGCAAATAAATCTGCAATAATTGCGCTTCTGCTTCTTCTAAAAGACTGCGGGCTACGGCAGATAAGCTGGATTTTGAGTTTTTGTTTTCGCCGCTTGTACGCTGCTTTTTATATTGTTTGTTCGGCTTCAGCTTGTTTCTAATTAACAGGGGCATTGTCAAAGATTCGTCTTGACTCTGCTGCTTTGCCCAATCGCTGACTACTTGATTGAGCAAGTTTTCAGCGATCATTTTTGTGAGTCTAAAATCTCCTTTGCTGAGAATCTCGGCGCTTTTTTGCAGGTAATGTGCTAGCTGATTGTCGTCAGTGATATTGGTTAATAAATTAATGATTTTTTTGGTGACTTGCTGGGAAGTATCGGCTTGCTTCAAATCTTGATTGACGAGCATTTGTTGCAGTTGCCAGTCGATCCACAACGGAGCATTTTCGAGCAATTCTCGATATTGTTCTGGGGAGTACGTTTTGAGGTATTCGTCGGCATCTTTGCCGTCGGGAATGTTGAGCACCCGCAGTTGCACTTCACCTTGATAAGCGAGTTTTTCTATTTCTCCAATCGCGCGTTCTGCTGCTTGAGTTCCTGCTTTGTCGGCGTCGAAGTTGAGAATAATTTGTTTGGAGTCAGTGTAGCGCAATAACTGCCGCACTTGGTTTAAACTTAAGGCTGTGCCCAGGGAAGCGACGGCGTTGGAGATGCCGGCGGCCTGAAGTGCGATCGCATCAAAGTACCCCTCTACAACCACTGCGCGATCGGCTTTGCTAATGGCTGTTTTCGCTGTATCTAAGGCGAATAAAGTTTTGCCTTTATCGAAGAGTTCTGTTTCGGGAGAATTGAGGTATTTCGGCTGTTCGTCGCCGAGAGCTCGGCCGCCAAAACCGATGACTCTGCCTTGGGTGTCGCGAATGGGAATCATAATGCGATTGCGGAAGCGATCGTAATAACCGCTGCCGCCATTTTTTCGGGGTACAATTAATCCAGCTTGTTCTACTAATTGCGCCGGATAGTTTTTCTGTTCTACTAAATAACTGTAAAGTGCTTCCCAACCTTGGGGTGCATAACCTAATTGAAATTGTTGAATAGTTTCTTCGCTGAGCTGTCGCTCTGATTTGAGATATGCTAAGGGTTCTTCTCCTTGGGTTTGTCGCAAAGCGTGTTCGTAAAAGTTGGCTGTTAGTGCTGAGATTTCATAGAGTTGTTCCCGCAGGGAAATTTGCCGCTGCAATTCTTGTCGGTGTTCTGGTTCGACTGTTTTGACGGGGACTTGATAATTTTTAGCTAATTCTAATACTACTTCGCTGAAAGGGCGTTTCTCCAATTCCATGAGGAACTTAAAAGCATTGCCGCCTGCACCGCAGCCGAAACAATAATACATTTGTTTGCCGGGGCTGACAGTAAAGCTGGGAGATTTTTCATCGTGAAAAGGACACAAACCTACAAATTCTTTGCCGCGTTTTCGCAACACGACGCGACCGGAAATGACATCTACTATGTCTGCTCTTTGTTTAACTTCTTCGATTGTTTCTGGATGCAGCCGGGGAACTTGCATAGGGCTATTTTATGCCAATTAAAATTATGTTTATTGTGAGCGCTCGCACTTTAGTAAAGCACAAAAATGACATTTAGGACTTGCACATAAAAACTCAAGCGTTCCGGTTTTTCGTACCAGGGCGGATCGCTGTTAATATGTGTTTTATTAAAAAAAATGGTTTCTCCGTAAGGCATAACTTTATTGTAAGATGTTTACACTAACTGTAAGGAGCATCGAAAATAATGCGAATTTTAATGATGGGCGGTACTCGGTTTATCGGAGTTTATCTTACTAAGATTTTAGCAGCACAAGGGCATGAAGTGGTGTTGTTTAACCGGGGCAACAAGCCTGTACCGGTTCCGGGGGTAAAACAGATTCAGGGCGATCGCACAAATGTTGAACAACTGCAAGAAAAGTTATCGACGGTCGAGTTTGACGCGGTTTTTGACAACAACGGCCGCGAACTCAGCGATACAAAGCCTTTAGCTGAAATATTTAAAGGGCGGGTGCAGCACTTCGTTTACATGAGCTCTGCGGGGGTTTATTTGAAGTCGGATCAAATGCCTCATATTGAAGGGGACGCTACCGATCCTAAAAGCCGGCATTTGGGTAAATGCGAAACCGAAAATTACTTGGCCACATCGGGTTTGCCTTGGACTTCGATTCGCCCGACTTACATTTACGGCCCCCAAAATTATAACGATTTAGAGGCTTGGTTTTTCGATCGCATTGCGCGCGATCGACCGATTCCGATTCCCGGTAACGGAATGCACTTCACGCAGTTGGGGCACTGTCAGGATTTGGCTAAAGCAATGGCGGCGGTTTTGGGCAACTCTAGGGCGATCGGGCAAATTTACAACGTTTCGGGCGATCGATTTGTCACCTTTGACGGTTTAGCACGCGCCTGCATTCAAGCCGCAGGCAAATCCCCTGATGCTATTAAGATTGTACACTACGATCCGAAACAATTTGACTTCGGCAAAAAGAAAGCTTTTCCGATGCGATTGCAGCACTTTTTTGCTTCAGTTAATAAAGCTGTAACAGATCTTAACTGGCAGCCAGAATTTGACTTACTTTCTGGATTGAAAGATTCTTTTCAGAATGATTATGTAGTTTCGGGACGGGACAAAGCTGAGATAGATTTTTCAGTCGATGATGAAATTTTGAAATCGGTTCAAAGTTAAGTTAGAGTGGGAGCATCCCCATGCCAGCAAAAATCTAGAACCCCACCCTCACCCTCCCCTTAGTAAGGGGGGGGAACAAGAAATAAAGCAAACAGACTGTCACAGTAAAGTTCGCACCATGCGCCTTACATCAAAACCCAAAATAGCTACTTAGAGGCGATCGCAAAACTCAACAACGACACCTCTCTTGTAATTATTGAAATTCAAGTTCTAAATCGGCAGGCATTAGACCAGCTAGCTTTGTACAATACAGCCAAAACGGATGGAACTAAATTAATGGTTGAATAACTGCACAAGGGATTTCACCCTAAAATTGATTTTATTAAAATTAAAACTCCCCTGTTGCGGAGCGAGCAATTAAAAAATTTAGAGGTGTCATGTTAGAATTTGCAAATGCGGAAGATGTGACAGCTTGGTTGGAAGCTAATTCTCCAAAGGACTAGGAAATATTAGGTGAATTTCATGCTTGGAATAACACTCGGCAATCGCTACAGTATTATCCGTCACTTGGGAGGCGGCGGATTTGCTCAAACTTATTTAGCTGAAGATAAGCAGCTACCAGGCAATCACCTCTGCGTCGTCAAGCAGCTTAAACCTCACGCAACCGATCCGGAAACTCTAAAGGTAGCAAGACGTTTATTCGATACCGAAGCACAAGTTTTGTACAAGTTGGGAAATCACGATCGCATTCCCCGACTTTTTGCTTACTTTGAAGAAAATCAAGAGTTTTATCTAGTTCAAGAATTTATAGAAGGCCACGATTTAAGTCAAGAAATTACGCCCGCTTCTCCTGGAAATACGGGAGTCATGCAGGAAGATTCAGTCATTTGTATATTGCAGGAACTTCTCGAAATTTTAGACTTTGTACACCAACAAAATGTGATTCATCGCGATGTCAATCCCCGCAATATCCTCCGCAGAGATAGAGACGGAAAATTAGTTTTAATTGACTTCGGCGCAGTCAAAGAAATTACTACTCAAATCACCACTCCTCAGCCCAAGAATAGCTTGAGTGTGAGCATCGGTACTCCCGGTTATATGCCCAGCGAACAAGCTCACGGCAACCCGAAACTCAGCAGCGATATCTATGCCGCAGGTGCGATCGCAATTCAGTTCCTCACGGGCATAAATCCTCACCAAATGCCAAAAGACCCCGATACAGAGGAAATTATTTGGCAGGACAAAACATCAGTCAGTCCTGAATTTGCCAAGATTTTAGATAAGATGGTAAAGTACGATTTTCGGCAACGTTATTCTAGTGCCGGCGAAACGCTGCAAGCTATTAAAGAATTAAAAAATTCTTTCAGCGGTACAGTACCTGTATTGCCTCCGGTTGCTGCGGCGAAGGGGCCGCTCAAATCCCGAAAAAAACTGTATTTAAAAATATTGTCTATCGCCAGTTTAATTGGCATCAGCATTATAGCATCAATTTATGGTGTAAATACTTTTAATTCGGCCAATGCAACTGACCTGTACAACCGAGGCAATACTCTTTACAATTTAAGCAGATTTGAAGAAGCTCTGGCCGCTTACGAGCGAGCAATAAATCTCAGACCGGATTACGCGGAAGTTTGGCAGGAAAAAGCCAAAACTTTATATGAATTGAAAAAATATCGAGAATCGCAGTCAGCTTATGATAAAGCCATAGAATTAAAGCCGGAATACTTGGAAGCTTGGACGGGACGCGGTTATGCTTTGGAGAAGTTGCAACAGTCTCAAGAGGCGATCGCATCTTTTGATAACGCTTTGAAAATCCAGCCCGACTATGCCGCAGCGTGGGAAGGCAGAGGCGATGTTCTGTTAGATTCGCAGCGGTACGAAGAGGCGATCGCTTCCTACGAAAAAGCTGTACAGTTTCAGCCCAATTTGTACGGTGGTTGGTACAATCGGGGACAAGCTTATCAAAAATTAAAACAGTACGATCGAGCCGTGGAATCCTATCAAAAAGCAGTTGAAATCAAATTCGATAATTATGAAGCTTGGTACAAATTAGGCAATGTTTTCCTGGAATTAAACAAAAACCAAGAAGCTTTTGAAGCCTACGAAAAAGCCGTGCGGTTCCAGCCCAATTTTTATCAAGGGTGGTACAGTAAAGGCATCACTTTGTTGAAAATGCGCCGACATGAAGAAGCGGTAGAAGCTTACGAAAAAGCTGTTAAATTAAAACCTAATTATTATCAAGCCTGGTACAATTTAGGCTGGTCATATCACGAATTACGGAAGTACGAACAAGCAATTGAGTGCTACAACAGAGCCTTAGATTTAAACCCGAGAGAATATCAAGCATGGTACAATAGAGGAAATGCTCAGTCCAATTTAAAGCGGTACGAAGAAGCGCTAGTCTCTTACAATGAAGCCGTCTATGTCAAGCCTGACTACTCGGAAGCCTGGTACAGTCGCGGCAATGCGCTTGTGGCGGTAAAAAGATACGAAGATGCGATCGCCTCCTATGACAAAGCAATTCGCTACAAACCGGATTACGGAGCGGCCATAGAAGCAAAAAAGCGGGCAGAAAGTCAGCTAGGAAGCAGCCCGCTAGAATCCCAACCACAACAATAATTGTTATTAGTCCCCCTCTGCTAGGACGAGAGGCAAGTGTAGTAGCGATTTCACGATCCGAACGATCGTGGGAGTAGCTTATCTTTTAGCGAACAGCGGGAGCAATTACGGTAACTCGGCGGCTGTCTACTAACATCGGCCAAAAACCTCGATCGCTCAATGCTTTTACCGCAGCAGTAGCGGCGTTTTGATCCGTTGTATAAGCGACGAATAAAAAGGGACGCTGGCCGTAGGAAGCTAACCCTACTTGCGTGCCTAATGCTTGCTTGACTTGGGCGGCTAATTCCGGTTGGTTGAAGTAATCTACTAACACTGCATAACCAGGGCCCAGGGGTTGGGGATTGAAGGCAAGATTGCCCGTTGAAGGATTGGTGATGGGTTCCGAACCTGGTGCTGGCTGAGGGTTGTAGACTGGCAAATTTTGGGGTAGTGCCGCTGCAGGCGATCGTACTACGTAAGCTTGCAATCCGACAACATCTTCGATGTATTTAACCCAATCGCTGGCGATTTGCGAGTCGCGAAAGCCACCAACTCGCGTCACCGTGTCGTTGATGTACCGACAAACTGTGTTGTTAGTATTTCCAGGGAAAGAGCGTTTTGCTCTTTCTTGCTGTTCGGGTGTTGGGGTGACAATTAACAGTAGATATTCATCGGACAGGGGCGGTTGGCAGCTCGACTCAGCTTTAACAGAAGTCGATAAAAGTGTCAAGGCAAAAAGGGCTATCGAAGTAGCAGAAAATAGGGGGAGAGACAAAATATATTTGTACAATTTACCCCTAATTGTTGTTAGTTTTTTTGTCGAATTTTGGGCTACTTTTTTCATGCTGTCTGTAGGGATGCAAGGGCATCTGGAATAGTTGGTGATGGTGCTTGAAATTCACCTGTCAGTACATATTCTAATCGCAGTTTCAACCAAGTGATGAAGACTGGATCGGTAGAAATAATAGCGGCGGCTGGATGAGGGCATTTTGCTTTAACATCTGCCATTGTCGGTGCTTCTAGGAAAGCGGGCTGTTTGACCAACCAGAAGTCTATTTGTTTTTCTTGTTCGTTGTAGTTGCGAGTTCTTTCTTTAAACACTTCATCTAGGGCTTCTTCTTCTAGCAAAAAGCGTTGGCTGGCTAAAACGTAGTAGTAGGTTTGCATTTTTGTCGCTTGTTAGGGGTTGATTGTTAGCGGTTAATGTCGCCTGTATTGGTCAGTTTTGCTGGTCAATGGCGGGTTTGCCGAGGTGCGGCCGTTCGAGAGTGCTAGACTCTTGTGCCGTTTACTTTACCTTATTTGCTGTCATCTTGGGTAGATGCAGAGCAAGTCGCCTCAGAAAAATCTTTGGTGGCGAGAGTTGGGGGAGTTGTGAGAGTTGCGAGAGTGGCTGGTTATTTTGGGATTTGGGCGATTATTTTTCGGGCTGGTGATTTTCTGGAAAATTTAGGTGACAATAGGAAATTAGATGGAATTGCAGGTTGAATAATTACCAATTATTGAGGCAATCAGGGGGCTGTTAAACCTGATTGGGAGTCGTTTGCATATGAAAACACTTCGGACAGTTTTTGATTGCGAACCCTAAAAAAAGGCTTTCCTGGCGATCAATGTGCTCGCGGGAAAATCACGGGTTTGTGGCTACTACCTAAAAACTGTCCTGACTATTGTATTGAAATGTAAAATGTGTGGATTGATTTGCTCTGACCGAAATAGCTATCGCCCCGCTGTCACTTCCCCCGTTCCCCCAAAAGCGATCGCCCTCCACCCATAGTCAAATAAGCTCAATAAATCACCTAAATTTGTTTTCCAGGGAATGCAGTCAAAGGCTAAACTAATCTAAGTTTTACCATAAAATTTTCTCCCCGTTCATGAACATCGCTTATTTAGTCAACCAATATCCCAAAGTCAGCCACAGCTTTGTCCGCAGAGAAGTGCTAGCCGTTGAAAATTGCGGGATGAAAGTCGCACGCTTTTCGATCCGATCGTGCGAGTCAGAACTCGTTGATGAGGCCGACAAACTAGAGCAAGAATTGACTAAAGTAATCTTAGGAGTTGGTGTACAGGGGTTAGCGTGGGGTTTGCTGCGCGTTGCCGCCACTAGACCAATTCGATTCATCGAAGCTGTGCGGTTAATGTTCAAAGTTGGCTGGCACTCGGAACGGGGGATTTTGCTGCATCTAGCTTATTTAGCAGAAGCTTGCATTCTTTTAAATTGGTTTGCAGAATCCGGTACAGCACACGTTCACGCTCACTTCGGGACAAATTCGACAACAGTCGCAATGCTGTGCCGCGTGCTTGGCGGCCCGACTTACAGTTTCACCGTTCACGGCCCTGAAGAATTTGATAAAGCCACACTTCTTTCCTTAGACGAAAAAATTAAACGATCGACCTTTGTAGCAGCAGTTAGTTCCTTCGGTAAAAGTCAGCTTTTTCGGTGGTGCGATCGCACTTTTTGGTCAAAAATTCACGTCATACACTGCGGCGTAGATGCTGCATTTTTAGCTGCACCCTACGTCCCCATACCCGCAGCACCCCGCTTAGCTTGCATTGGCAGGCTCAGCGAACAAAAAGGTCATTTGTTATTGCTAGAAGCTGCTAACTTGCTAGCAGTTCAAGGCTTAGAGTTTAAGTTGGTACTGGTAGGAGACGGGTCGCTGCGATCGGATATTGAACAGCAGATACTGCAACTCGGCCTGCAAAATCATATAGAAATTACCGGCTGGGCCAGTGGCGATCGAGTTCAGCAAGAGATTTTAGCTTCACGGGCAATGGTATTGCCGAGTTTTGCTGAAGGTTTGCCCGTCGTAATTATGGAAGCCCTCGCTCTCAATCGGCCCGTAATTAGCACTTATGTTGCTGGCATCCCCGAGCTCGTAGAACCCGGTGTTTGCGGTTGGTTAGTTCCTCCCGGTTCCGCAGAAGCATTAGCCGTAGCTATGCGCGCGGTATTGGAAGCACCTTTAGAAAAGCTAGAACAAATGGGGAAAACAGGAGCAGAACGGGTTGCTCAACAACACAATGTTGATTTAGAGGCCAAAAAATTAGTGGCGCTGTTTGAGAAAGCTGTTGAGCCTTGATCGAAGAAGTTTCGCTAACGCCCTTGATGACGGAAATACTTTGACTGCACTCCTGAGCGGGCTGGGTGCGCCCTGCGCACCTTACTCCAAACGCAGCAATCTAACTATAACAGCACTTACGCAGGCATACTATTATATATAGTGCAGAAAAAATCTGGCGGTCGCCGACGGTTTCAAATGGTGAGCGAAGCAACAAAACAGTAAATTTATGGAATTACTTTACAAAAAACTTCAACGATCTTCATCTTAACGCAAAGGATGTTTAAGCTATTGAATGAGGTAGTCAGACAATCAAGTCCGCTTTTAACTGATAAGCTGATACGCAGCTAGATTGTATAATCTAAATATAGAATAAGCGCTCATTAGTTATAATGTATGCCAGCCAAAA
>NZ_JAUBUI010000139.1:0-9376 GCF_036705385.1 Microcoleus sp. B3-A4
TAAGACTCAGGTGTGCATATTTAAATAACCACATTAAACTCAGTATTTCTGCTTAGTTAAAAAGCGGGATGCTCCCATCGCCTATTGGGTAGGAAGGATCTATATCTGCTTCATGTGCTATCTTATTTCGGCGCTCGACAATCAGACTTAGTTGGTTTTTTATATCTTCAGCATCTTTAGCAAGCCTACCCATGTTAATAGAAACTTCTTCCCACAACTTTTTATTGCTAATCAGCCGAATAGCATCAGCTATATGCTCTGGTTTCTGAAAACTTTTGTAGCTGTGGCGTTGGCGAATTTCATCTTCTAACCAGGAATCAATATTTTGTCCTGCGTTTATAGCTGCGCGAGCGCTACCCAATGAAATTTGAAACCGCGAGAATGCAGGAGGTTCAGGACGCTGCCCTCGATGAATTTCTAACATTCCTATCCTGACAACTTCGTGGATATAGTAGTCTAAAGCGCTAACCGCTAGAACAAGTGCAGCTCTGAGCATATCGGAAAGATCCAGAACACTACTAGCTTGAGCTTTTAGAGAATTATGCACAGCAATCAGATGCCGAACGCGAGCAATACTGATGCCAAATAGATCAATTGCTGACTGCATGGCACGTTAAACCAATAATTCTGTCCGCCAGTTTGGAAAAAGTTTCTATGAAGGGTTTTTGTGCTTCTAGAGTGCCTGTTAAAACTATACCAACCTGCTCTATTTGCTCTGGCGTAAGAGCAAAAACAGGTGTTTGATGCTCTTGAGACTTAGCAATCAGACTGTTAAAATCCGAAATTTTTGCAAGGCAGAAATCACGGCCGATGTCTTGAGATTCGTACATTTCTTTAGCCAGCAACATACTATTTGCTTGCAAAGATGGCACTAATCTAGCGGAAACAGCTTCTTCAATTACATCAATCCAGTTCTGAAAAGCTGCTGCAGCCACTCCTTTTCTGGTTCTATAGTTTTGAACAATAGTCCCAAGCAAGCGCGGTGTGACTTTGGGAAATGGATAGGCAGCATCTTTCAAAATCCTCATTTCTGAAGCTTTTTGAGCCCAAGCATACCATTTTGGCAAAATTGTTGCCAAAGAATCGATCGCCATTACTGAAAAGAAGTCAGGACTTGTGGGAAGTATAAAAAAATCACTGGTCATCAGCAGGTTCTGATTAATTGAGCTTAAACTTGGACTCATATCAATCAAAATATAATCAGCCTCAAATTTTTTTGCTGTTTTTTGGAAAAGATATGAAATTGAACCAGGTAAGTTTTGCAGTGCTTGAATTGAACCGCTTAACTCTTGTGCAATGCCTAATGTTACCTCATATTCAGCAAATCCCACATGACCAGGCAACAAAAACAGACCCTCGCACCTTTCTACTGGTAAACAATCTACAGCCTCAATTAGCTTAGGCCTTGATTCAAATGCAGGTGCTAAGCCTGATTTAATATTCTGTTCTTTTTTATATACTTCCTCTAGCTCTTCCTTAGTTGAAGACCCCAGAACCATCCCTGTGAGGTTGCATTGCGGATCGGCATCCACTATGATTACTTTTTTTCCCTTCGTGGCTAACATCCATCCTAGATTAAATGTAGTGGTTGTTTTGCTAACGTCGCCCTTGTGATTAAATAGAGCTATTTTGTGAACCATGTTTTTTTATACTTTTGGGGAAGTCAGTACCTGAGCTATAACTAAGGCTATGACTATTATACAGTCAAGGATGAAAGGGCGCACTTTTCCCCAACTTTTCCAGAATCCCAGGCCACACGCCCGTAACACGATCGCAAGTACGATCGCCTATAATCGAAACTAGCCCAACTCTCATCAGTTGAGAAACCGCCATGAGTCAAGACAAGGAAGAAATTAGCTATTCAGAGAAAACAGAACGTCTCAGAGTTATCGGTCAGTTTATAAAAACTGTGACACCGATGATTTGGACGATCGTAATTTTAGTAGTCATCATTCCCTTATTAGGTAACTTTCTAATTTCCCAGTCACTAACAAATACGGGAACCACAGCAGTTGTAGTCTCGCCGCCACACGATTTTAGCAAAGTCAACCAAGACATTAAAAACGCTATCCAACAATCCCATATAACAGCCGAAACTTTCGCATCAAAAGAGTTGGACAAATGGGAAACCGAAGTAATTGCACGAGTAGACAATAGTTTCCTCGATTGGTACTTTGATTACTTCACTCAAAAAAAGATGGAGTTTACCGTACCTTTTAACTTCGTAAAATCTGCCGTACTCAACAGATTTGATATGACAGCAGCATCTCGTGCTGTTTCGGAAAAATTAACCGAAGACTTTCAAAGAGAATTTGCTAACCGGGTGCTGGTACCCAAAAACGCTCAACTGCGATTTCAATTAATCACTCAAGATACTGCTAATTTGTACATATCAGAAGTTAGCAAAAATGTGAAAGTAGTTCAAAACAATTATAATATACCCCAAGTACAGTGGGACAAATATCTGAACGATATTGCCACCACCATTAGCGACAAAGGAAACGTCTCGAATCTTTCATTAAAAGTATTAGTTGGCGGCAGTGGCTACTTAGTTGCTAAACCCTTAATTTTGGGAGTAGCAGCTAAAGTTGGTAGTAAAGTTACGGCAAAAGTTGCCAGCAAAGCCGCCGCCAAGGTAGCCACAAAAACAGGCGGTACAGTGGCTAGTCAGTTGGGAGTAAGTTTAATCGACCCGATTGTCGGCATCGGAATTATCATTTGGGATTTGTGGGATTATAATCACACAGTCACAGTAGAAAGACCAATTTTGCGGGAACACATTGTAGAATACTTGAAAGATGTCAAAAAGTCGCTCCTCACAAATCCTGAAAGTGGAATCATGGCAGCAATTTATCAGTTAGAAAGTGGTCTTCTCAAGTCACTTTAATCATTTAAATCGCGTCTGAATGATGTGTGTAAATCCCCGAAAAGTGGTAATATTTTCTGCAAAAATAAAAGGCTTAGACCAGTAGTTAGTGCTACTGTGCGCGCTCCGACTAGCTACTGTGCGCGATCGAACACCCGACTGTGGGCGATCGCGCTCATGTAGCAAAAAAAGAGAAAAAAATGAATTTTAAACAAGGCCAAAAAAGAGAGGGTGTTGGAACAAAAAGAAGAGCGATCCAACTTTATGTACCTAAAAAATCTTCCGGAATGAAACATAAAACAAGCTGTTATACTCATATCATACTAATTTAATTGTCGCTACTTTTTCACAAAATTAGACGTTGAAACAAGTATTATTGCCCACACTCACAGAAAATACTTCGTCGGTAATCACGAGATTAAAAATTTGTTAAAAAAGCTATTTAACTAAGCAACAGGTTTCCGCATCCAGTCGCTATGTCAACCCTAAAATCGGAATATATCAAAACTAGAAAAACACTTAATGTCTAACAGAAACTTTCTTGATAGCGGAGGGTGCTAGCTATCCTCAAGGTCAAAAAATGCAGCAGCTTGTTCAAAGGTAAAACGACAGTAAATCACCGTCAAAAGGCCGAATAAATTGTTATTTATTGGCTTATTATAGCTCAGAGTAAAATCATGGAAAAAGCAGGGTGTATAAGGTAGGAACATTGTTATATGCTGTTATTATATTTCCCGAACTTTAACAAAATTACAATAATATTTTAATTTTGACACTTATAAAACCCAATTTCACTAAGGGAAAAAAATATAATTGTATTGTACAAATAATTTAGAGTGGCTAGAGTTTCTCATCTTTTGACCAGCCAGAAAATAATTTATTTAGAAATGATGCAGTTTATATAGAAAGACGGAAAAACTGTTGCTGTCGATTATGAGTTTCTGGACTTATGGCATTTACAGCAGAATAATTTAAAAGCTCCGAGTGACAGAGGTAGAGTTGAGGGGGTGCGTCTTACCGATGAATCTATACTGCGAAGTTTGTAGGGAATTGCTGAAGTATTGGACGGAGTTGTTTTAGTTCAAAAAGGCATAACTTCTAAGCCGGAAGTTTTGTCGGCTTGGCCGAAATTGCGACAAGAAATCGAACCGCTGATGAAATAGTCGAAAGTCAATGATCGAGCAGGCAGTTGCGATCGCCCCCTGAAACTAAAATCAAGTAAAATTGCAAGTATTGGTCGATCGACCCCCGTTGCTAGACTATATTTGGATTCAAGGTTTGCTATACTCCAGAAATAGACACATATTAACCTTTGCAAAATCAATAGGCCGGAGCTATGACATCCTATGCAACCTCTACAGCAAGAGCCGAGATGAGTGAGATCCGGCGCTTGAAAAACATACTGCCCCCAGAACTCCAAAGTTGGGTAACAGTAGAAAAAACAATAGAAGTTAATCCTACCCTGATCCGCAGCGAAGAAATAGGCAAAGACCAGGTAGAAATTCAAATAGACCTGATCCGCTGGGAACAGCTAGCAATAGATCAGCGGAACCTCCTATTTTGGCACGAAGTCGCCAGAATCCAAAACGACACCATTCCCAGAGACGGTTGGGAAATGGCAGCCCTCGCCATTGGTTTAGGCGGGGCTGTAGGCGAACTGTGGGTGCAAGACGGCTTGCTGCTGTTACTAGCCCTATCCCTGTGCGGCGTCTCCGGCTGGAGACTTTACCAAAAAAACAACGGAGAGAAAAGTTTAAAAGAGGCAGTAGAGGCCGACGAAAAAGCCCTCGCCCTAGCCACCCGCTTCGGCTACACTCTTCCAAACGCCTACAAAAGCCTCGGCAGCGCCTTAAAAACCTTAATCGAGCAAACCTCCAAAAAACAGCAGCGGGCTAAATACGAAGCTCGTCTCCAGGCCCTCAAACGCAACGCAGCTAAAGCCAAAGCCAAAGTCAAACCCATCACCCGCGAAACCTCCCAGTCAGAAAACGTCTACAATTCTTAACCTCATCCCCCGACGCTTGTTACGGGGGTTTTCCAGTTAACCGTTAACTGTTGACTTGTGTGTTAGCTGTTAACTGTTAACTGCGATGGCTATCCGGTGCAAGACAGGCACCCAAATGATTAATGACAAGATTAGTCGGCCTGAATCCACAAAAATCTTGATTCCGATGTCAAAGTTTGACAGCGACTGCGTTCAAAAATCTTTGGGCCAAAACTGGCACTGGTAGACTCAAGTCTATTTTTGCCTTTGATATCATTCTCGGGGGGCGAGTTGGCAGGCGTTTTTATAAAGTTTTTATAAAGCTAGCATAAGGAGGAGCTGCTAGGACAGAATAGGCTAAAGACATCAGCTTGAAATTTGAAACCAGGACTTCATGGTCAGTCAAACCCCAGAGGCAGATTTTCGGGTAACGTACTCGGACGAGATTCCCTCAGTTCACATACCCGTGCGCTTGAGCGTACTTGAAGCCGTAAACTTCAAGACAACCTGCCAGCAACTTTTTTCGGGTAGCACCGTTCCCAGCAAGATTGTCCTAGACTTCAGTCAGACGACATTCATCGACAGTAGCGGGATAGGTGCTTTAGTCAGCAATCTGAAATTTGCCAAACAGCGTGGTAGCGACTTGGTGCTCCGAAGCCTCAAGCCGCAGGTGATGGCAGTATTTGCTCTCACCAGCCTAGATCAAGTGCTGACGATCGAGCAGCCCTCTGCAACCTCAACTCCCACAGAGACCAACCCCTCGGACAATCAGCTACCGATGACCCACCCCTCAGTGCAATCGTGGGTGAAGCGGCTGATAGACATTGTTGGGGCAATAGTCGGTTTGATGATTACAGGAATTTTGCTCGTACCCATAGCTGCAGCCATCACTATCAACGATCCAGGCCCGATATTTTTCGGTCAAACCCGCTGTGGCTGGATGGGCAAACAATTTCGGATTTGGAAATTTCGATCGATGTGTACCAACGCCGAAGCCATGAAAGCCCAAATCAAAAACCAGGCTTCTGGCGCATTTTTCAAAAATGACAACGACCCGCGGATTACCAAAGTAGGGCGCATCTTACGCAAAACCAGCCTCGACGAACTGCCGCAGTTTTGGAACGTGCTCAAAGGCGAAATGAGTCTAGTCGGCACTAGACCGCCTACCCCAGACGAAGTTGAGCGTTACGAAGTCCCTCAGTGGCAGCGTTTGGATGTCAAACCCGGCATGACAGGGGAATGGCAAGTCAACGGTCGCTCTCAAGTCCGCGATTTTGAAGATGTCATCCGTTTAGATTTAAAATACCAACAAAACTGGAGCCTGGTGTATGACCTCAAACTAATTGTCAAAACTATAACAGTCCTGTTTAACAAAAATAGTGGCGCTGTGTAGGAACCCTCAACAACCCACCGCTGAACTTTGAGGTGCTGTTGCAGGCGGGGGGCGGGATCTCGAACTCGATACTTAGTCAAGCAGACGATCGCTAGCGATACCTACGTTAGCATTAAGTGTTAAAATTCACACGCCCAGAAAATGCCAAGCTAGTTGCCAGCTCTGCACTCAGAGCATTAATAATTAGCAATTGGCGAATTCGAGGTCATACTCGAATGATCCCGGCAGGATTTTCGAGGACGAGAAGAACTAACCTGTGTTTAGAAAAGTACCGACTGCTAACACGGTCGAAGCTTAAATCACTTCCTCGCAAGCTGACTCGCGAATTTTCCCTATTTAAACGCCCTACCGAGGCAGGTTACAGTATCGGAAGTCTCTCATTTGCTGTGCGAGTAAATGGTGCGAAAGGAATGCTCACCTTGAGGCAAAACGGGCTTCTTCAACTCAAGCTTGACTTAACTAATATGTTGCCAAGACCTTGCCCTCCTTTTTCTCTTCCTCCGCCGCTGAGTACAGCGGTGGTGGGGGCCGACCAGGGGGAAGAAAGATGAAAGACAAGCAACCAAAGGCCGAGTGGCACCTGCAGGTTGAAACAGACCTGAATGCTTTAACATCCGTTTTGGAATGGTTGGAGAATATCGTTTTGCCCATGATACCAGCGGATTTCTGGTGGCAGTGCCGGCTGATAATCAACGAAGGCTTTACAAACGCTGTCCGCCACGCTCACCAGAACTTGCCCCCCACGACGCCCATAGACATTGAGGTAAAAGTGTTTGCCGATTACTTAGAAATTAGGATTTGGGACAGGGGTCAACCCTTCAACTTAGAAGCAAAGCTGCACTCGATCATGCAAGAGCAGCGCGATCCTTTGGACAGAGAAGGAGAAAGGGGACTGGTGTTCATGTACAAGCTTACAGACGATCTTCGCTATATCCGTACTGAAGATCGCCGGAACTGCCTGGTAATGCGAAAAAATATTATCTGAGGGCGGGATACCCGCCCGGTCAGGGCGGCTTCTTTCGCCAGGAGTGGAAGATCCTCTCGCCCCCTATTGTCCTACCCGGAACCCAACCACATCCTCTGCAATTCTGCGGGTGCAGGCTCGATGCACGCGACTGCAGGACTATTTGCTTCAAAATAAATAGTATGCGTATTCTAATTTATTCCTATAACTATTATCCAGAGCCGATCGGCATTGCCCCCCTGATGACAGAACTAGCGCAAGGCTTAGTCAAGCGCGGCCACCAAGTCCGAGTCGTCACAGGAATGCCCAACTATCCGCAGCGCCGGATTTATCCGCAATATGAGGGCAAATTTTACCTCACCGAAGAACACAAGGGCGTCACAATTCAGCGCAGCTATCTGCGCGTCAACGGCCCCCACCCCAGCCTGCTAGACCGACTTTTGCTAGACGGCAGTTTTGTCGTCTCCAGCGCCGTCCAAGCCTTCAGAGGCTGGCGTCCCGACGTGATTTTCTCGACAATGCCCCCTTTACCAATTTGCGTCCCAGTCGCCTTTTACGGCTGGATTCGCGCTTGCCCGATCGTCCTCAACGTTCAGGATATCGTCTCAGAAGCAGCCGTGCGCGTCGGCTTGGTCAAAAAAAACGGAGTGCTAGTTCGCATTGCTGACGCTTTGGAAAAATTGGCATACTGCACAGCCAGCCAAGTCAGCGTCATCGACAGCGGTTTTATCAAAAAATTGCACTCTCAGGGAGTACCCCCGGAAAAAATAGTTTGCGTGCCCAATTGGGTTGATGTCAATTTCATTCGCCCCTTACCCAAGGAAAGTAACTCATTTCGAGAAACTCACAAACTAAAGGGCAAATTTGTCGTTCTCTATGCAGGCAATATTGCCCTCACTCAAGGCTTGCAAACAGTTGTCCAAGCAGCCGCTCGTTTGAAGCACATACCGGAAATCGCTTTTGTAATAGTAGGGGAATCAACAGCACTCGCCCGCTTGCAACAAGATTGCGAAACTTACAAAGCTAATAATGTAATGTTGCTGCCATTTGAACCGCGAGAAAAATTGCCCGAATTGTTAGCTGCTGCTGATGTTAGTTTAGTCGTACAAAAGCGCCGCGTTACTAACTTCAATATGCCTTCAAAAATTCAAGTAATTCTCGCCAGCGGCCGGGCAATTTTGGCTTCGGTTCCCGAAACTGGTACGGCCCAGAAAGCAGTGCAGCAAAGCGGTGGCGGGGTGGTGGTTGCGCCGGAAGATCCGCAGGCTTTGGCCGAGGCTGTTGAGGATTTGTACCTGCACCCTGCTAAGGTGGATGCGTTGGGCGAGCAAGGCAGAAATTATGCTGTGGAGAATTACGGATTTGAGGAAGCTTTGAATCATTATGAAACTTTATTTGCGGCGGTGGCAGCGAGTCATGCTGAGAAAATATTGGAGCCTTTGCCAAAATAAGATAACCGCTTGAAATCGTGCCTACTTAGAGTGCCAAAAGATGTTCCTAGCAGTACAGAAATAACGTTCGTTAACATAAATAAAAAAAATGAAATACTGAGGGTTGAGCGATTTAAGTAGCCAATAAAACAAGAACTGGAACTGTCCCCGCCGCCATCCAGAAAGCCCTGACTACCCCAATAAAAAGTAAAATACAGATTACTGAAACAGACTTGTGACTGGGAGCATCCCAGTTTTGTAAAAGTGCTATCCAGAGAGGATAATAGGTAGAGCGTCAACAGAAGCATGAACTGCATTTGTAGGAGGAGTGGCTATGACCCCTGAACAGAAGGAGCGTTTAAAAGCTTGTGCTGCTGAGATTGCCGAGATTATGTACACAAATACTCCGGTTTCAGAATTATCAAGTCTGGAAACAATCGAAAAGCATATTCGAGAGCAATGGCTAGAATTAGTCGGGCCGGAGGTTGGTTTTTTTTTATCAAACAGGCAACAGGAACAGAATCAGGACGGTCTCGCACAGTAAAAAGTTGCATTGGTAAACTAATAATTACTGAAAAACAAGCCGAAAAATTGGGAGTGAAAAAATCTACTCGTTTAGCTCCATTATTTGAAAAATGCTGCCTCCGTCAGGTGGCTAATCTCTCTTATGAGAAAGCAGAGAGTGAAATAGAAGCCCAGACGGGAGTGCATATAGGTCACACTTGTTTACACCGATTAG
>NZ_JAUBUI010000140.1:0-9043 GCF_036705385.1 Microcoleus sp. B3-A4
GGTTTAACAAACTTTCACTGGTGGCCTCAAGTTCCAGTTGCTGCTTAATTATGGGTAAGCACCCGGACATGATATGAAGCTTTGGGAGGAAGAGCAACTGTCCGAAAAGTTGCTCCAAAATGCTAGAACCCACGTTTGGGGCGATCGCGATCAAGGTGCATTAAATTCAGTTTTAGTGGGAAGGTGGAAGCAATTAGACCAAAGATGGAACAACCACAAGACTGATGATATGTCAAGTAAAGTCATTCACTTTATGTCAAGACCGAAACCGTGGGAAAGCTCCGCCCCCAATCAATTATGGCTTGATATGTTGTCTCAGACACCGTTTAAGGACGAACTGGAAAAAATTCCAAATAAGTTTAAGGGGCTGTCGAGCTTTCAGGTAAAATACAAAAGATTTGACAGGTGGTTGAGCGAACCAATACTGAAGTTTAAGAGTTATCTGAAGAAACAAAAACTTTAAGGTCAAAATTGGTCTTTCATGCCGCGCAAGCGAGCGAAGGTTTGCACTGGATCGCGGGTGTTGGCGGCTGATTGGATCTGGGGAAAATCCCAGCGCAAAAATGGGTTTGTGCTTTTTTCGAGGCCGATCGATGATGGTATTGTAGGTTGCGATCGACTCCGCGCTTCCTTGACTTCGGCGAAGCGCTGCTGTAAATCGGGATTGTCGCCATCCACGCTGATGGCAAATTGCAGGTTTTTCAGCGTGTATTCGTGGGCGCACCAAACTCTGGTATTGTCGGGCAAGTTTCGCAGTTGCCCGAGGGAGGCTACCATTTGAGTTGGAGTGCCTTCAAATAGTCTGCCGCAGCCTCCAGCAAATAAAGTGTCGCCACAGAACAATTCGCCTGTTTCGCCTGGGTTGCTGGGGGGGAAATAGTAGGCGATGTGAGCTTTTGTGTGACCGGGTACGAAGAAGACTTCGGCGGTTCTGTTGGCGAAAGAAACTCGATCGCCCGCTTGTAAAAACACTTGCTGTCCGGGAATTCTGCCTCTATCTTCTGCGCCACCGTAAACTTTAATTTGGGGAAAGCGATCGATCAGTTCCTGATTGCCGCCTATGTGGTCGCTGTGGTGGTGGGTATTGAAAATTGCGGTTAATTCGGCTCCGAGTGCTTGCAGTTGCTCTAATACTGGCTGCGATCGCGCTGGATCGACGACGGCTGCTGTGTGGCGATCGGGGTCGTGCAGCAAGAAAATGTAATTGTCGGACAGTACCGGAAGCCGATAAACCTGCATAGAAAAGTGCCTCTCTAGGAAAAATATTATATAATTAAATTAGTTCTGAACGCTATCCGAAGGCCGATTGCAGATTGATTAAGTCCGCGTATCTATCTTGGGAAGTAAAACTATGATACGTTATTTATGCTGTTGAGCAAAGTGATTTACGGTCGGGTACGCACCATTTTTGGGTCAATAAGTGCAATCGGCTTTAATTATTTTAGTATACAAGCGATCGAAGAATAAATGCGAACATCTCACAACAAATCGAACTTAACAATTTCTCAAAAAGTTGAACGGATTGTAGCGTCTGGTAAGATCACTCGCCGGGAACACTTAGTTTTGACTTCGGCTATCCTATCAGATGATAAAATTTCAGAAGAGGATCGACATCAAATCAATCGGATATTTGATTATATCCAAATTGGTCGCCTCAAGTTTATCGATTGAACAGAAAGACTTGCACAGTCAGCATCTATCTGGAGTATAAAAAGCGTTGGTTAGGAGTGCGATCGTTCCCTCTCGCACACCAAAGCCTATATATTTCGCTTGAATTCTCCGGCTCAGGCATAGTGTGAAAGCGTCTGATGTGGCAGTCTCAAGTTAACAAGGCTCTTGGCAATCCCAGCTACAAAAACAGGCAGAAGAAAATGAGTGCAGACAAACCAACTATTTTGGTGACGGGCGGAGCTGGATATATTGGCTCTCACGCGGTATTAGCGCTGAAAAACGCCGGTTACGGTGTGGTGATTTTGGATAATTTAGCTTACGGTCACCAAGATATAGTAGACCAGGCTTTGCAGGTGGAGTTTATAGTTGGCGATACGAGCGATCGCACTCTTCTCGATAACCTGTTTGCTACGCACAAAATTGATGCGGTAATGCACTTTTCTGCATACGCTTACGTGGGCGAATCTGTTACCGACCCAGCTAAATATTACCGCAACAATGTCATCGGTACTATTACCCTTTTGGAAGCAATGCTCGCTGCTGACGTGAAGAAATTTGTGTTTTCTTCTACTTGCGCGACTTACGGCGTACCGCAGAAAATCCCGCTCACAGAAGACCACCCACAAAACCCGATCAATCCCTACGGTGCTACTAAGTTAATGGTAGAACGGATTTTGTCGGATTTTGACGCTGCGTATGATTTCAAGTCTGTTTGTTTCCGCTATTTTAACGCGGCTGGGGCCGATCCGAACGGGTTGTTAGGAGAGGATCACAATCCAGAAACTCACCTGATCCCGCTGGTGTTGTTCGCTGCTTTGGGGAAACGAGATTCGATCGCGATTTTTGGCACGGATTACGATACTCCTGACGGTACTTGCATCCGGGATTACATTCACGTTAACGATTTGGCATCCGCTCACATTTTGGGATTAGAATATTTGCTCAAGGGTGGCAAATCTGATTTCTTTAATTTGGGCAACGGCGGCGGGTTTTCGGTGAAAGAGGTGATAGAAACGGCTCGCCAAGTGACCGGAAAAGAGATTAAGGCTGTTGAGCGTGAGCGGCGTCCGGGAGACCCGCCTGCTTTGGTTGGCAGCAGCGAGAAAGCCATCAAAACCTTGGGTTGGTCTCCAGAATATCCCGACATTAAGAACATTATCTCCCATGCTTGGCAGTGGCACCAAAAACGCCACAGCTCTTAGTCTTTAAGGTGCGCCTTCCGCACCTTACCCTTAACTTTAGAAAATACCCCCAATTTGCGTAAGTACGCTGACCAGATTCGAGCGTACTTTACGCTATTAAGAGTAGTAGAACTTAGGCAATCATCCCAGGTATGGGGGCAATCACGGGGGATTTGCCCCTAGGAAACACTATATATTGAGCCTGTGTGTAAGTCCAGAGTAGTAAAAAAAAACGATTTTCTATGTAATCTTTATGTGTAATCAACCTAGTTAAATGTCAACTAAATAAATTCTTGACTAAGTAAAATAATGAACTACAATAAATTAGCAAGTAAGGGATTTATTACTATTTTAACTGGTCTTTACTCTTTCCAGGATTGTGTTCATTTTTTGGCTTCTGTCAGGAAGTTTCACCGGGAACCCATTATTATTTTAATAGATAGAGTCCCTCTAATTTTATATCCTTTACTTCAGGTTTTTGGAAATGTCATATTGAAACCTGCACCCTCTAATGAAAATCCTGTTTTGGCGTCGCGGCAAGCTAAGCTGGCTTTGTACGGTGAATCTTTATTTGAAAAAACTATTTATATGGATTGTGATATTTGTTTGCTGTCGCCAATAGATGAGGTGTTTGATTTTCTTGATGGGGTGGATTTGTTGGTCACGGAAGATGTGCAGCCTGCGATTGCTAAAGCGGCAAATTTATTAAGAGTGAAGCAGGATATTCTGTCAACTTTGCAGTCTGTCGGGTTGCCGCTAAATGAAAATAGCATTCAATACAATGGTGGATTTATCGCTTTTACGAAAAGCAGTAAAACTCAGGAATTGTTCACAAACTTTAAGAAATATTTTGATATGGTAGTGGCCCATCAAAATGTGCTACTGTTGAAAGACCAAGGCGCTTTTGCGGCGGCTGTTGAATCGGTGAAACCGAAAATGACAAATTTGTCCCCGGTTTACAACTACTTGGATAAGTGGAAAGATGTTTATACGATCGACAAACCGATTAAAGTAATGCACTGCACTTATCCTTACCGCCCTCAGTATGCCAAGAACGTGACGCGATCGCTCTTTACTAGAATAGTCGATCGCACGGCTAAAATATTTTTACCCAATCAACTTAACAATCCCTGGCGTTTAAAATAATTAAATTTTGTTGGCAAACTGCATCAAAAACAACAAAATTGAGCCAACAATCAAAAAAATTAGCCTCAACATATCCGAAAATTTACCTAGAAGAATTATTGCTGGCTTGAATAACAGTCCTGGATTCATCACTGGTTTTTTTTACCCAAATACTTCGTTGCTGTCCTTTCCCCTGGTTAAAACCAGGTTTCTTTGGTGTGGAGGGCGTCAGTTCCAATCGCCTTGACAAAAGCTCGGTTAAGCAGGAAAATCAAACCAAGCTTTTAAACAAAATACTCTGTGAAAGTTTCATTAGTAGTGAGCGATTTGTCAGGAGGAGGTGCAATTCGTGCTTTTCTCTTAGCTCAAGTCTTGCTCAATCTTAAATGTGATGTAGAAGTTGTTGGATTTCAGTTTGGCAAGGAATTGTATGCTATTCCTCCGCGAGACATCCCGGTATGTTCGATACCGGGTAAAAAATATCCGGGGTTTTTGATGGATGCTCAAAAGATTTGGAAAAAAATAGATGGAGATATTATTTATGCAGTAAAACCTAAACCTACAAGCTTTGGTTTATCACTGCTAAAAAAACTGGCTACTAGCAACTCTATAATTTTAGATATAGACGACTGGGAACTTAGCTGGTACGGCGGAGATGAATGGAAATACCGTCCTTCTTTTAAACAACTTTATCGAGATATTTTTAAAGACAATGGTGAGTTGAGAGAACCCGATCATCCGCTTTATATCCAGTGGATGGAAAGTTTAGTTTCCCGCGCTGATGCAGTCACCGTTGATACTGAGTTTTTAAAACAGCGTTTTGGTGGTGTATATTTGCCTAATGGTAAGGATACTGCAATGTTCGACCCTGGTAAATACAATCCTGAATTGAGCAGACAGCGTTACGGCTTGTCCGGGTATAGAATTCTGATGTTTCCCGGTGCGCCGCGACCTCACAAAGGCGTTGAGGATGTTTTGATGGCCCTCGAACAGTTAAATGAGCCAGATTTAAAATTAGCGATCGTCGGCGGAAGTCCTTATGATGATTATGATGATAAACTTGTGGAACAATGGGGGCGTTGGATTGTTAAACTACCAAGGTTTCCAGTCGAGACGATGCCGTCGGTTGTAGCGGCGGCTCACGTTGTCGTTGTTCCTCAGCGAGAAACTCTCACAGGCGTGGCTCAGTTTCCGCTCAAGCTGACAGATGGCATGGCAATGGCTAAGCCTGTTTTGTCTACGCGAGTGGGGGATATTCCAGAAATTTTAGGGGGAACAGGTTATTTAGTAGATCCGAGTTCTCCCGCTCAAATTTCACAAAAAATTCAATGGATATTTCAAAATTTGACAGCCGCGAATTTGCAAGGAATGAAAGCTCGGGAAAGATGCGTGAAAAAATATAGCATTCAAGCAATGACACCGATACTCTCAGATATAATTGCAGGTATGTAGAGGTAATTTTCACTCGACTCAATGGAGGAAGAAAAACTGGCTGTCATTAAAGAATATATTGAGATGTCGTACTGTTTAGCTGGGAATGCTTCATGTCTGCCAATAAGCTACTCCTAAAATTTGCCAGACGATATCCCGGCAGGATTCTCTTAACTGTGATGCTGGGCTTTTCTGGCGCTTTATTCAACGGTATCAGCACTACTCTGATTGTACCAGTGCTTTTAAGTTTTTTAGAGGAAGCTATCGAGCTGCGCGGCGCTCCACCTCTAATTAAAACTTTGATGCATCCCTTTGAGGGATTGCCGGAAAATCAGCGTTTAATGTTGATGACCGGGGCGATTGTGCTAGCAATAATTTTAAAAAATGTTGCGAGTTATATCAATACTTTAGTAGCTACTTCTCTGACGCGCTCTCTGACTTTTGATTTGCGAGAAGAAGGTTTGCGGTTGTTGTTATACGTAGGTTTAGATTTTTACTCTAAAACCAAAGTCGGGGATTTAATTAATAGATTGGGCGGAGAGATTGGTCGGACTGCTAGTGCAGTTGGCACGGCAATCGGAATGTTTACTACCTCAATCACTGTTTTGGTTTTTGTGGGTCTGCTGCTTTCTATCTCGTGGAAATTGACCGTGACAGCTACATTTTTGCTGTCGTTAGTTGCTTGGACAAATCAATATATTATTAACCGTTCCAAGCATTTTGGGTACCTGCTTTCTGAAATGTCGAAAGATTATTCGGTTAGGGTGCTGGAAACCATTACTGGGATTCGGCTGGTCAAGTCAACGGGGAACGAGGAAAGGGAGTATCAGCGGATCAAGCATTTAATTCAAAGGCGAGAACAAGCGGATTTTCAGGCTCAGGTAAATTATGGGGCGATCGCCCCAATTAACGAAGTTGTTAATTTGATAGTTATAATTTTGATTGTATTTATAGGTCGCACCATATTTGCGAATGAGATAGAGTCTATTTCTACAATTTTATTAACCTATTTATTGGTACTTTTTCGACTAATTCCTTTAATTTCTCAGTTGAATAGCGGGCGCAGTCAATTTGCGAATACGTGGGCTAGTGTAGAGGTGGTTAATGATTTTTTGAGCTGCCAGGACAAGCCGTTTATGTTGAACGGTTCTGTGCCTTACACTCACTTGAAATCGGGAATTCATTTTAATAAAATATCTTTTAGTTATCCCCAGCACAAAAATTTAGTTCTTCAAGGAGTTGATTTATTCCTACCTCACGGCACTACTTTGGCTTTGGTAGGAGCTTCGGGTTCTGGCAAGTCAACTTTGGCAGATTTACTGCCGAGATTTTACGATCCTACTGAAGGTCATATCTCGATCGATGGCAGGGATTTGCGCGACTTTGAGCTGAAAAGTCTCAGACAAGCGATGGGTATTGTTAGCCAAGATACGTTTTTGTTTAATGCTTCTGTGCGCGAAAATATTGCTTACGCTAAACCCGAAGCGACTGAGGAAGAAATTGTGGAAGCGGCGAAGGGAGCGAATGCTTATGAGTTTATCCAACGGTTGCCGGAGGGGTTGGATACTCAAATTGGCGATCGGGGCGTGATCTTATCGGGAGGCCAGCGTCAGAGAATTTCAATTGCTAGAGCCCTGCTGCAAAACCCGGAAATCTTAATTTTAGATGAGGCAACGAGTTCGCTGGATACGGTTTCGGAAAGGTACGTGCAAGCGGCGATCGAGAAATTGAGCTGCGATCGCACAACCTTAGTCATCGCCCACCGCCTCTCCACAGTCCAAAAAGCCAACAAAATCGCCGTGATCGATCGCGGACAAGTAGTAGAAATGGGTTCCCACGAAGAATTGCTAGCAAAAGGAGGTTACTACACTCGCTTGTATTCAGTGCAATTTGCCGAAGAAACCGCTCGCGATGAAGCTCTAATTAGAGGTTCTTACGAAATTCGCACTCGCCTGACTCCCATGATAGCTTACCTCAAATTGCTCGTAGATGAAATGGTAGACTCTCCCGAAGAAAGAGACGAGTTAATTAGAGAATCGTTTCACTCGGCTGCTAATATTTTCACTACTTTAGAATTTATAGAAAAGACTATTAAGCGTCAGGCTGTTAAAAAGTAGCCAGAAGGAAGAAGGAAGGAGGAAGAAGGAAGGAGGAAGAATTTAGGAAGAAGGAGCCATAAGTCATATCATGTCGGGTTGATTTACCTTTGTTCCCAGGGTTCGCCTAGGAATACATATGTGGAGGCTCTGCCTCCCTTTACCAATTACCAACTACCAATTACGATGTCTAAATATTATGTATTTTTTACCAGAAATATCTTACCGCAACCCAATATTGCGAGCTTAGTTCAAGTTGCACACTCTGCCAATGCCGCAGCAAACCTCGGTTATCCAGCAGTTTTGGTATACCTCCGCAAAGGCTGGAGTGCTTTGAATCCGGTTGATTTGCTTTTTCCTTTTCAACCGACGAAACCAGATGACAAACTTGCCAAAATTTACAATATTCAAGATAAATTAAAAGTAGCAGATTTGCCCATGCCGTGGCCGATCGACCTTTGGGATAACAAGTGGACGAGTGCGAGTACAATAGTATCAAAATACTATTTACCCATTCACCTGCTTAAATCCACTAAAATTGTCCACAGCCGCGACTGGAACTTTGTCAAAGCAGCAGTTAAAAACCGAATGCCCGCTATCTACGAACAGCACCACCACGAAGACAAAAATTTTGAACCAGAAATTGTCCGCAATCCTCTGTTTCAAATTGCTGTAACTGTTGCCGATACTGTCCGAGACAGCATGATTTTGAATGGAATGCCGCCGGAAAAAGTAATTACGCTGCACAACGGTTTTAACCATTTGTTTCTCGCCCGACACACGGAAGCAGCCCAGAATTGGCGGCAGCAATTATTAGAAGATGACAGACGGCATTTAGCAGTTTATGCAGGGGGACTTTACCCGTTTAAAGGTGTTGATATGTTGGTGGAGGTGGCTAAGGAATTGCCGCTGGTTCAATTTGCGATCGCGGGCGGTGATTCATCCCAAGTAACAGCATACCAGCAATTAGCCAAAAACAAGCAAGTTAACAACATTAAATTTCTCGGCTACCTGCCTCAAAATCAACTGGCTAGCTTGCTGCAAGCAGCCGATGTTTTGACTCACCCGCACTGTTTGACAGAAGCCGCGACGTTCACATCTCCTTTAAAATTCTTTGATTATATGGCATCGGGAACTCCGATTGTTGCGACGGAGATTGCCTCTTTAATGGAATTTAAATCGGGAAACATAGCAGCAACTTGGTGCGAACCGGATAACCCGCACCAGTTTGCACAAAGCATTCGAGATAGTTTAACAAAATATCCGAGGAAAAGCGAAGGCTATGCAGAAACAAGGAATTTTGTCAAGCAATTTTCGTGGGAAAATAGGATAGAGAGAATTTTAAGTTATGTGGATGACAAAGTGCGATCGCAACTTATTAATTAAGCCGACAATCCGCCATTCGTCAGCCCGCCAGTCCGCCAGTGGTTTAAACCACTGGCTAATAGCCAAAGTCCTCTTTAGAGCGTTCCACGGGCGCCGCACGCCCGTTATGAATCAAAGAAACAGTTTCGCTCGCCCAAAAGTTGCCAGCGATCG
>NZ_JAUBUI010000141.1:0-9026 GCF_036705385.1 Microcoleus sp. B3-A4
TCTTGCACTTTACTCTCGATCGCGCGCTCGAATAACCCAGGCTACGTCAAGCGCTATCGCTTATTCAGCAAGCCCTACTTACTGTTATCAATTTGATTGCTTGTCTTCTTTTCACATTCTCTGCTCCTAATTGAGGATCTTCAGCTTTTTGGAAACTGTATTTTTTGCTAACTAAAACCTCAATTCATATTCAGCAGTGACGCGATTGTCTCCTTGAAAATTACTGGAACTTCTGAGTAAAAGTTTATCGCTCAATCGATAGCGCACAGTAAATTCTGTCGGTTGATTGGCTGACAAAACTCGAATGATTGATGCTGAAATATTGCGCGTGATGTCAAACCCAACTTCTAAACCTAAACCGAGAGAACCCGCACCTGAACTGGAACTAGCACTTTGTGCTTCGTTGCCTCTAATTCGAGTGGGAAATAAGCGGAATTCGCTCAATCCTGTGGCGTTGGTAATCGCAGATTGAAGGTTGTTCAATAAACCCGCACCGGCTAAATTTGCGATCGCCAGCGTACTGTCTCCCTGTCCCAAAGTCTGCACGAAACTGCCGCCCAACAGCGCTACAATCTCTGTTTCCGATCGACTCGGAGAACTCCTCAACTCCAGACTTTCCGCCAACTGAGAAGCCCTTCCCTGCACTAACGCTTGAATTCGGACACTCCGCACATTGCCGAAACTTGTCGGTTCGTCTGCGATTTCAGAGGCTACAGATGTGCCGGGAGTGCGGAACCGCGTTACTTCCTGCACCGAAGTTGCTAATCTCACATCCAGCGTCGGATCGAGTCCTTGTCCTGGTACAAAGGTAGCTGTCTGCGCGTATCCTCGATCGAGTCTAAACTCTGTCGTAAATAAATTCACAGACCCGGAAGTCAACCGAATTGTACCCTCCGGGCGAAGGTCATCTAAAGTTCCATTCACCGTCAAGCCCCCAGTCGCCTGAAAACTCAATATCGGCGCACTCGTTACCCGAATTCCCCGGCCCAAATTCAGCCGCAAATCGTTCAGTCCAACTTCAAAGGAAGGGGAAGTCGGAGTCGCACCAGAAGGAGAAACCTCAGTTGTAGGGGAAGCAGAAACGTCAGTCGCAGGGGAAGCGGAAGATGTAGAAGGAGAATCGGAAGCAGAAGAAGAAGAAGCTAACTCAGTTGTGCCGCCGCCGGGACTCCGGAGAAATACTTCGCCGTTGTACAGTTCAATATTACCGCTCAACTGCGGGCGCCTAGCCGTACCCCTTGCCTGCACTTGACCGACAACGCCCCCGCTGTACAATCCTCTGAGATTCACTGCTAACTTGTCGAGATTCACAGCCAAAGGATTAGCCGCATCGACATCGCCCTCAGCAAAAGGCACAGACAGCGGAATCACGCCAGCGGCGACAACTTGTCCCTGACTCAACTGTCCCCGAATTCCCTCTACCCGAATACGATCGCCCTCGAAGCGCACCGTCCCAGTTAGCCCTGTCAGCGGTTCTGGGAAGGCTTGCGCGCGGACAGTTGCATTTTCAAAATTCGCAATTCCTTGCGCTACACGGTCTTGCAGCGTTCCTCCCACGCGAATTTGCACCTGTCCCTGGCCGCTGACCCACGCAACTTGTGGAGTCAATACATTAATAATTGCCAAACCTTCATTTTGCAAATTCGCCCTCAAATCGATTTGATCGCTGTCAGGTTTCACGGCTGCAAACGGCAACTCAAAAGGCAAACTTCCCTGCACCTCAATCGGTTCGGTTTGAGTTACCAAAGCGCTGCCGCCAAAATTCAGGCGGGCGTTGCTGTAACTGAAACTACCGTCAGCTTGTTTAATCGGTTCTCCGTTTAGCGTACCCTCAAGCAAACTCAATTCCCCGGTGGCTTGCGGGTTTTCCAAACTGCCGGCCAAATTTGCCCGCAAATTCAAATTTCCCGTGACATCCACAAAAGGCAATTCCACCAGTTTTGCCAACTCTTCCACGGGCACATTTTCTACCCGCAACTGCCCGGATTGAGCTTTTTGTCCGAGTTGTCCCGAAAAGCCGATCGCACTTTTTCCCGATCGAATTTCCAAAGGCAAAACAGTTAAAATCCCTTCCTGAAAACTGCCTTCAATGCTGAACTTTTCAGCGACATATTGTCCCCACTGCCAGTTATCGCCTTTCACGTTAAATTGAGCTTGCACACCCGTTTGCAAAGAACCTGCGACAGCAATTTCCGCGCCAAAAGTGCCTTGCAATTGGGATAAGGGAGGCAATTTTTCTGATGATTTTACTGCCTGCTGCTGCTGCAAAATTGTTTCAATTTCTGCCAAACGGCGCAACTGTTCGATTAGCGGCGCTTCTGGTTCTCCCACTGCTACAGTTTGCACGTCGCCACTGTCACCGTAAACGGGAGGTTTTACGCCTCTAGCCAAGTCGCCTAAATTGAAATATTGCAAAGCGGTTAAAACCTGTTGCAAATTGCCTTGCTGGACGTTAACTTTCCCGGCAAATTGCGGGTTGGCGCCTGTTTGAACATTGCCGGAAATTAAGTATTGACCGCTGCCTTGGCGGAAAAGTCCGTTTGTGAGAGTGGCGCTGCCGTTAGCGTAGCTGAATTCGCCTTGGAAACTGTCACCTTTAATGTAGCCGATCGCCGGTTGGGCGATCGCAATTTGTCCGCTTGCTTGCAAAGTCGCCGGATTTAACGGCATCTTCCAACCGGGCACATTTACTTGTCCCGAAACCGTACCAGTTATCGGCCCCAAACCAGCCTCTTTCCCCGGTGCGAGATTCAAAGCAGCGAGGGGAAAATCGCTTAAATTAACTCGCAAAGTTTCTCCCTCGGTTTGGCCCCTAGCCACGGATTCCCCGCGTTGAATTAAGAAAGATGTCGGCAGAAAAGATTGATTTAAAGCTACTTCAATTTTGTCTTGGCGACCGGCCAAACGCAAATCTACACTTTTCCCAGCATCCGCATTCACACTCCCCGCCAGTACCGGGTCAAAAGCGACTTGATTTACTGCTAAATCCCGCACCTCCACGTCGCCAACTAAGCTGAGTTCGGCGAGGGTTCCGGTGAGGCTGCCGGTAAAATCTACATTGCCGCGCAGGGGTGGGTTTTGCTGTGAGGAATTTTTGTCCGCAATTGCAGACAAAAATCCTACCTTTTCTGCCGGTAAGGCTTCCAGATTAAAGTTGGCGAGTTTGACATCCAAATCTAAGTTGGAAATTGAGGGCCCTCCTTTACCTTCGAGTTCGACGTTAACAAAGCCGTTTGCTGTCAAACCGGGAGTTGTGGCGTTCTCAATTTCCACCCGTTTGCCGTCCCAATTAAATACTGCCTCAAAAGGTTGTTTCAAAAACGGCAATTCCGAGATGCGGAAACTGCCGCCGGCGCGAACATTTTGTAGGGGCGGTGCCCCCGTGCCCGCCCCCATCAGCCCGGATAAATTGATATTGCCGTTAAACAGTCCTCCAAGCTGGGGGAGATTTTGGGCACCAGATACTACATCTCCGGTTTGCAAGCTTTGTCGCTGCGACTCAAAGGCTTGCTGGAAGGGACTTAGAGCAATTTGCTCGCCCTGTATTGACGCGCGCCAATTCCCCGATTCTGCGCGGCCTTTAGCATTGACAATTCCTCCGCCGTTGGCGAGTCGAATTTGTCCGTCGCCGTTGGCGGTGATGCCGTTGGCGGTTAGATTGTCTACTGTTCCCAAAATGCGGACTTTGCCGTCGAGGGTTCCGTTAATTTCTGGCGGTAAATCCGCTGTCAGCAAACCTGTTTGTTTGAGGGTTTGTTCTAAATTACTGACGGCAATTCCGTTCGTTTCCAGCAATGCTTGCAAGTTGCCGTTTTCTAATTTGGCCGTAGTATCGATCGCCCCGAGTCGATCGACCACAATCACTCCCTCTCCGCTACCACTAATTCCCTTGGCTGTCAAGTTATCCAAACTGCCGGCTGCTTGGAATTCGCCGTTAACTCTGCCGTCAAATCCTTTAGGCAAAGTCGCCGTCAGGGTCAACAGTTGGGTACTGCGGATTGTTTGTTCTAAGCGACTGAGAATAACTCGATCAGCATCGGCGAAAGCTTGCCAGCGTCTGCCTTCTAATTTACTTCTAAAAGCAAGAGTACCATCCCCTATATTGAGTTTGCCGCTGCTGCTGACGCCTATCTCAGGGGCGGTTGAATTATCAAGACTGCCGCTGGCTTGAATTTGATTGGATATTTGTCCGTCAAGCGATTGGAGATTTTGGATTTTGGATTTTAGATTGTTGATATTGGCGACTGTTTGGGGATTGTCAGCAGCGAAAGCTAAGCCAACATCTAACAGCGGGAATCCTAAATCTCCTAAGCGCCTGATGGAAGTGCGATCGGTTTCTGCTGTTGCTTGCCAGTTTCCCGCTACCAATTCTCCTTTTAAATTAACATCACTGCCAGCAAGATTGAGTCTGCCGCTGCCGCTGGCATTGATGCTGCTAGCAGTAAAATTGTCAAGACTTCCCGATGCTGTAAATTGACTCGATAGCAGTCCGTCAATCGATTTGAGATTTGAGATTTTGGATTTGAGATTGTTGAGATTAGCCGATTGCTGATTTTCGGGATTGAATGCTGCAGCAACATCTAAAATCGGTAGTGTCAAATCTACCAAGCGGCTGATGGAAGTGCGATCGGTTTCTGCTTTTGCTTGCCAGTTCCCCGCTACCAATTCTCCTTGTAAATTGACATTGCTGTCGGCAAAATAGAGCCTACCGTTGCTACTAAAATTGACTCCGCCAGCAGTCAAATCGTTAACATTTCCCGCAGCTTGAAATTCACCTGCTAGCTGTCCGTTTAACGCTTTAAAATTTTGGATTTTAGCTTCTAGATTCTCCCGATTTTCTGGCGTTTCCCGTGTTAATAACGGCAAGCCAATATCAATTAATTGATTGACTGCAACTTTTTCCGTGTTGCCAAAAACTTGCCAGCGACCAGCTTCTAGTTCGCCATTAACATCAACAATACTGTCAGCAATATTCAGCGTTCCTTTGCCCGTCGCAGCGATCGCATTTAAACTCAAATCGTCTAGAGTTCCCGCAGCTTCGGCGGTTCCGCTGAACAAACCGGCTAGTTCAGGAGGCAAATTAAGGTCTGGCAGGGCTTGCTGCAAACTGTTCAGGGCTACGCGATCGCCCTCAATCAAAGCTTGCCACTGACGGTCTTTTAGCGCAGCATCCACGTTAACAGAAGCGTCGCCAATTTTCACAACCGTATTTTGCAAATCCGCCGAATTTCCTCCGGCTCGAATTTCGCCCGCAGCGGGGAAAGTCCCTTGCGGTGCTTGCCATTGAACTCTAGCTTGAATGTTGTCTAACGGGCCGAAAATTTGAGCTTTTGCGGACACACTGCCAATTGTAACAGTACCAGGAATTGGGAGAGCGTAAATTTGGGCGAGATTATCTGCGGGTAAGTTTTCAGCTTGCAAGTCAAACACCAAACCAGATGGCGACTTCTTATTTTTTAAAGCAATATCAACTTGACCTTTGCCGCCAAGTTTACCCCCCGCCGCCGGCACTACCAAAATCTCGCTCAAAGTCAAAGCTAAAGAGGAAAAAGGGCGAATAGAAGATTTAGAATTTGGAGTTGGGGTTTGAGCCATTCTCCCGCGTTCCAATTTGAAATTAGTGCTAATATTGTTTAATTGCAGTCGATCGACCGTAGCGGGTTTTGTCGAGGCGATCGCACCTGTGAGCACCGGCAGATCAACAGTTCCAGTTAGCTTGGCATCCGCCTTCACCTCCCCCGCAAAAGCAACGGGCAATACTACTTTCTTCCCTAACTCTGTCTCCACCGCACTGACAACACTTGCGAAAGCCACTGGTTGCACGTTAGTTGTCAGATTGAAGCTAGCGTTCTCCAAATTAAAATTAGTTCCAGTTGCAACTGTTCCTGCTATTCTCAGCGGAATTAGACCGTAATTAGCCGCCAGACTATCGACAATAATATTAGTTCCCTGAAACCGCAACTGACCGCTGCTATTTTGTATGATTTGTTTCAGTGGAGCAATACTCGCTTGCACTCCTCCAAAACTAGCTGCGCCGGTAATTCCCGATACTTTATTCTCTCGCACTTGCACGGTTAAATTGCCATTAGCTAGACCTTTTTGTAAAGAAATGCTGGAAAGCCTTAGCAAGCGAGCGAGGTCGGGCAAAGGCAAATTTTGACCTTGCAACTGCAGGTTAGTTTGAGCTGCAGGTAAGATAGAATCAGCTTTAAGTATAAAATTATCGCTGTTAGTAAACTGACCGTTTACTTCGTAGAGAACGCGCTGATTTTGGTCGCGAAATAGAGCACTGCCATTTTTCAGATTTACAGAAATAGGAGCCGAAGTTGTCTGTCCGACTGCGGGGCGCGGTACCAAAACTGCGGCGGTATTTTCAGCTCGAATTGCTTCAACTTCTGTTTTAAATAAACCCGGAGATTTCTGCTCCGCAGTTGGAATATTAACCCAGCGGCCTTTAGCATCCTGTTCGATATAAGCGCTGGCTTTAACTAAGGTAATATCTAATTTGAGATTGCGCGTGAACAGCAGTTGCAAAACCGAAAACTTTACTTTAACTGCTTCTGTAGAAGCGTAATCCGGATCGGTAGGAGTTGCAGGTAAAGTCGATCGGCCAAACTGCAAACTTGTCAGAGAAAATCCCTCCAAACGTCCGAGTTGCACGGGCCGCTTCAGCAACTGACTGACTTCAGTTTCCACCAAAGGAGCTAACTTTTCCCGCACCCACTGGTATCCTACCGCCGCCCCAACCAAAGCGAGAATACCCAATCCCGTACCGCTAAGCAGCAGCAGACGCCACCAGCGGCGGTGGGGACGGGGTGCGAGTTGATTTTTGTTATCGTCGGAGTTAGTCATGGGTGTTTCTCAGAAATCAGAGAATTCAGGAATTAAGGGAATCAGCCAATTTTAGACAGGTATAATTTCTGTGATTCGCCAGTGCGCCTTCTGCCTTTGGTAGACTCAGAATTGAGGTCGGAAGTGCCGATCCCCGGATCGATCGCAGGCAAAAGGCACGCCCCCACTCCAGGGTAGACTCCAGAAACCTTTACCGAACTTAATCAAAACACGCAACATCACCTAAAACCAAGTCCTCCAACTCCCCCAACTCCTCTAGGTTTCCCCCGCTGTGCAGGATCGGCGGTCAATATAAAATCTCAAATATCAAACCAAGTCGTCCAAATGCCCCAATTCCTTTCGATCCCGCCAGTGCAGGATCGCTGGTCAATCTAAAATCTAAAATATAAAATTTAAAATCGGTTGCCCGATCGCTTCTAAGATAAAAAAACGGTGGTTAAGAAGGTCTTTAAAACTTATGCGAGTGTTCGTCTTACTCTTCAATGCCCGCACCGAGAATGAGGGAATTCATACCATTCAACTCGGCGATCGCAATAAAGTTCTGATGTTTGAGTCAGAAGACGACGCCACCCGCTTTGGCGTGATGTTGGAAGCTCAGGATTTCCCCGAGCCCACTGTCGAGGCGATCGACGAGGAGGAAATTAAGGATTTCTGCAACAGTGTTGATTATGATTGGGAACTCATACCGGCGGGGGCGCTGGAGATTCCGCCAGAAAACAATGTAACACAAACTCAGTGGCAGCCGGAGCCCGAGCCGGATCTCGATCCGGATTCTGAGGTTTCCCAAAACGAACTGGATTCTATTCGCCGCCGACTCGAAGGACTTTTGTAAAAGGAAGGTTCGGGAACGGATTCTGTAGCGGATGTAACGGATGGATATTGAGATTCGAGGCTCGATGTGAAGAAGGAAGAGGGAAGAAGGATAAATTTAATCTCTTCCAGCGTACTCAATCAAGGGCTTCATTTGTAGATACAGGCTTGCAGGCTGAACCTGGGACTCTCTATGTCTCCTGACTTCGCTTGAAGGCCGACAACTGACAATTAACAACTGAGAAAAAATGAAGAATTTGGAAGAACGGGGCCATCTGCTGACTGAACAGGTGAATACCAACAGCGAGAATTTAGACCAACTCAGTTCGATCGAATTAGTGGACTTGTTCAACCGGGAAGATGCCCAAACCTTAAGCGCGATCGCCCGTGCCCGCGAACAGTTAGCCCAAGCGATCGACATTGCAGCCGAGTCTCTGCGTCAAGGAGGTCGCCTGTTTTACGTCGGTGCTGGTACTTCCGGGCGTTTGGGGGTGCTGGATGCGGCCGAGTGTCCCCCCACCTTCTGCACGCCGCCAGAACTCGTACAGGGCATAATTGCTGGGGGTGCGGGGGCTTTGGTGCGGAGTTCGGAGGATTTGGAGGATCGGGCTGAAGATGGGGCTGAGGCGATCGCCCACCGTCACATTACCAACTTAGATGTAGTTGTCGGGATTACGGCTGGAGGTACGACGCCGTTTGTCGCGGGCGCTTTGCAGGCGGCACGCCAGCGGGGGGCGAAGACTGTGTTTATGGCCTGCGTACCCGTCGAACAAGTGAATTTTGAGGCTGATGTTGATATTCGGTTGTTGGTTGGCCCGGAGGTAGTGGCGGGTTCGACGCGCTTGAAAGCGGGTACAGTAACAAAAATGGCTTTAAATATCATTTCGACTGGGGTAATGGTGAAGCTGGGGAAGGTTTACGGCAATCGGATGGTTGACGTGGCGGTTACTAATAAGAAATTGCGCGATCGGGCTGTGCGGATGTTGCAGGATTTGACTGATTTAAGCCGGGAGGAGGCGGGTTTTTTGCTCGAAAAAAGCGGCAAGTCGGTTAAATTAGCTTTGATGATGCACTGGACTAATTTGGAGAAGGAAGAGTGCGATCGAATTCTGGGCGAGTTTCAAGGGAATTTGCGATCGGCTGTGGCATCAATTAGTCAGTAGTCAGTAGTCATTAGTTATTGGCGATTAGTTATTGATTATTAGTTAAATCGTGTCCGCTCAATTCCCTCCGCTTCGCTTCGCCCATAATTGCTGTAGGGGCAGATTAACGAACGATCTATATTGATCAATACTCCGGACAGTTTTTAAAGAGGGATGCGACGCCTACGGCAAGCAACGCTTACGCAATAAATCACAGAAGCG